>JAILGP010000016.1 GCA_024696635.1 Eubacterium sp.
CTTATCACCCTTCATCAGCGTAAGTGCAATGAGACTAAGCAATTGAAAAAATACATGCTTCAAAAAATGTTTCCTAAAAATGGTGAGCAATTTCCTGAAATTCGATTTGAAGGATTTACTGATGCTTGGGAACAGCGTAAGGTTGGCGACTACTATGATTTTAAGAATGGTTTGAATAAGGGGAAAGAGTTTTTTGGCAGCGGGACACCAATAGTCAACTTCACAGATGTGTTCCATAACAGAGGAATTATGTGTCAAAATCTCAATGGTAGAGTTACTCTTGAACATTCTGAAATCAAGAATTTTGAGGTAAAAAAAGGAGATATATTCTTTACAAGAACAAGCGAAACAATAGAAGAAATTGGCTATCCTTCTGTAATGCTTGATGAGCCCCAAAATACGGTGTTTAGCGGTTTTGTGCTTAGAGGACGTTGTGTTCTAAGTGAAGATCCGTTAGATGATTTGTTCAAAAAATATGTTTTCTTCACAGATGTTTTTAGAAGTGAAATGTTGAAAAAAAGCTCTATGACAACAAGAGCATTAACATCTGGAACTGCTATAAAAGGAATGGAATTCTTGCATCCATCAAGCAAGGATGAGCAACACAAAATAGGTGAGTTCATCACTAACCTCGATAACCTTATCACCCTTCATCAGCGTAAACAAAAATGGATGAGATATTATAACCTCATCCACCGCTATATTTATAAATATATATTACAATCTAGTCCTTCATATGAAGAAATAAAAATCCTTTCCTCAGGTGAAATTATTTTGATATTTTATATTCCTGAACTTTCGTCAACCCTGGATTGAAGACTACTTTACCACAAGGATATTTTTTATTCATTTCCTTGTATCTTGAAAAATTAGTTGGTTTATCACTTTTCATCAGTATGGGCAGGAAGATGGAGGTACAAATATATGAAGGATACAGAAATAAATGATTTGTTTTGTGATTATTACTCACAGTGGATTCGAATTTATAAAGAGGGAGCAATAAGAAAGGTTACTTTAGATAAATATTATATGACCTTATCGTGGCTAAAAAAATTGATACCAGATGTCAAAGTTTGTGATATGACTAGATTGGTTTATCAACAACTTATAAATGACTATGCTATTGAGCATGAGAGGCAGACAACGATGGATTTTCATCATCAGTTAAAAGGTGCCATATTAGATGCTGTTGATGAGGGTTTGATCGAAAAAGATCCTACTCGAAAGGTAATAATAAAAGGAAAATCACCTGCAGAAAAAAAGATTAAATATCTTAATCAGTTTGAATTACATACCTTACTTAAAGAATTAGATTTAAATAAAGATATAAGCTGGGATTGGTTTATATTGATTGTTGCAAAAACAGGAATGAGATTTTCAGAGGCATTAGCTTTGACACCTAAAGATTTTGACTTTGCTCATCAGTCATTATCAATAAATAAAACCTGGGATTATAAAGGAAATGAAGGTTTTTTACCAACAAAAAATAGGTCTTCAGTTAGAAAAATACAAATAGATTGGCAGTTAGTTATTCAGTTTTCAGAATTAGTAAGGGATATGCCTGCTGATAAACCTATATTCGTAAAAGATGGTTTTAGAATTTATAATTCTACGGTCAATAATATATTAGAAAGACATTGTAAAAAAGCAAATATTCCTGTAATTTCAATTCATGGACTCAGGCATACGCATGCTTCCTTATTATTATTTGCTGGGGTTTCTATAGCGAGTGTTGCTAGAAGATTAGGACATTCGAGTATGACAACTACGCAAAAAACATATTTACACATAATAAATGAATTAGAAAATCAGGATGTAGATTTAGTTATGAAGTCTTTATCAAATCTGTATTAAGAAAAAAAGTTCATGCTGATGTAAAAGTGATTATTGTTTGTAATATTTTTTTTATCAAAGGAATGATATAATACTTTGCATGGTATACTATAAATAATAAATGCTAATAAAGGATGCTTAGGTTATGGCGTGGGAAACAGAGTTTTTATTATATTTACAGAATAATTTAAGAACAGACTTTTTAAACCATGTTATGCAGTTCTTCTCGTTTTTGGGGAATGGTGGATGGTTTTGGATTGTACTTTGCACGGTGCTTATCCTTGTGAAGAGAACAAGGCCTATAGGTATTATAGCAGCGGTTGGGCTTGTAGTAAGCTTTCTTATAGTAAATGGAATAATTAAACCAATTGTTGATAGGGCAAGGCCTTTTGATAGTATAGATGAACTGATTTTGATAACGAATAAACCACTTGATTCCAGTTTTCCGTCAGGTCATACTAGTTCGTCCTTCGTTGTAGCATGTGCCATAACCTGGTGCCTGACGGGGAAGAGAAAATTTTGGGGTTTGCTTCTTATTATTATAGCGTCATTAATTGCATTTTCCAGATTATATCTTGGAGCGCATTATCCTACGGATGTTATGGTGGGATTATTTCTGGGGGTTATTATCAGTATTGTGACATACTTTGCTTTACGAAGGAAGGTATTGGTGAAAGAGAATAAAATAGATATTAGGGGGTAATATGAGAAGAGTAATATGGATTGTTATTGATAGTGTTGGTATGGGTGAAGCGCCTGATGCTGGAGATTTTGGTGATCTTGGATGCAACACTATAGGTCATATAATGGAGAAATATCCTGATCTGAAGCTGCCTAATCTAAGGAGCATAGGTTATGGAAATATAGATGGAATGAAAGGTGTGAAACCTGTATCCCAGCCACTTGGGGCTTTCGGTAGAATGCAGGAAATGTCAGCGGGTAAGGATACTACCATAGGACATTGGGAGATGGTTGGTATATATACTCCTGAGAGATTTCCAACTTATCCGGAGGGCTTTCCACAGGAAATTATTGATGAATTTATAGAGAAAACAGGCCTCCCTGGAATACTTTATAATGGTGTAGCTTCTGGAACTGCAATCATAAATGAATATGGGGATGAGATGAAAGCTACTGGAAAACCAATTATTTATACCTCAGCTGACAGCGTGTTTCAGATAGCCTGTGATGAAAGCGTATATCCTCCTGAAAAGCTTTATGAAATGTGCAGAACTGCCAGAGAGATATTAAAGGGTAAGCATAATGTGGCAAGAGTTATAGCCAGACCTTATGTTGAGGAAGAGGGTAAATATGTCAGAACCTCTAATCGCCGTGACTTTTCAAGAAAGCCTGATGAGAAGAATCTGCTTACTATGATTAAAAATGCAGGTAAGGCTGTATATGCTGTTGGAAAGATAGAGGATATTTTTGCAGGTGTTGGAATTACTGAAGCTGTTCATACAAAGGATAATGAAGATGGAATGGATAAGACTATAGAAGCTCTGGATATAGTAGAGGAAGGTCTTATATTTACAAACTTAGTTGAATTTGATTCTACCTGGGGACATAGAAGAGATGTGGAGGGCTATGCCCGTGGTCTTGAGAACTTCGATAAGAGACTTGGGGAATTGATGAACAGGATAGGAAGCTTTAAGGGTAAGGAGTCAGATGATATCATAGTCATTACAGCAGATCATGGCTGTGATCCAACATTTAAAGGAACGGATCATACCCGGGAATACGTTCCGCTGCTAGTATATGGAAAAAGTATTAAGGCGAATGTGAATCTGGGAACAAGTCGCACATTTGCAGATAGTGGAGAGATAGTTAGAGAGTTTCTTGGTATTCCGGGAGCACTTGAATATGCCCAGTCAGATATCCTTAATTCTATTGCAGCATCTACTGGAATATGCTAGAGGGAGAATAGAATAACATGTTATCAAATATTTTATTTGAAAGAGTAAAAGAAATATGGGAAGAGTCCTGCAATAAAGCCTTTGTCTTAGATATGGCGAGGGGCTGTCTTGATGATGGTCGGTTTCGATATTATATGATTCAGGATTTTTTATATCTCCAGGATTATATAGATATTCTTAAGCTTATGCTTGATAAAACTAATGATCCAGAGATTATAGATTTTCTGGATATAACTATAAATGCTACTGAGCACGAAACTGAGATGGTTCATATTCCAAATATGAAAAAGCTTGGAATAGGAGAGGATGAGATTAATTCAATTCCTCAGGGTATGGCAAGTAAGGAATATATTGGATATATGAAGGGTATAATAAGGGATAGTGGTGTTCTGGCCGGGCTTGCAGCTCTTCTTCATTGTTCCTGGGTTTATGCTTATATTGCTGAAGAGGTAGGTAAGAGATATGAGAATGAAATAAGTGGATCAGATCATAAGGATTGGTTTGATGCTTATAGGGATATATCTTATAGAGAGTCTAACCAGCTTTGGATTGATTTAATTGATAAAAAGACTGATGGTATAAGAGACCAGGAGAAAGAAGCTTTATGCCAGATATTTGAAAGGTGTGCCATTTATGAAAATAAATTCTGGGATATGGTATATGATGCAAATATAAAGTTATATGAAAACAAGGGTCAAAGCCCAAAATAGTTGTAGGTCAGAATCAAAATAGAACCCCAAAATAAACAAAGCCTACAATAATAAATAATAAAAATAAATAAAAATACCGATCTTCAAATTGAGGTCGGTATTTTTTGATTATTTAATATCGAAGGTATGGCTTATAAGATTGCTCTATCAGTATTCTGTTCAGCTTAATAATTCTATTATATTTTCCCTTGTTTACAAAGTTTCTTGCAAGATTATAAAAAAAATAATAAAATCAAAAAGATTATGTTTATTACTGCTATATAAAATATGTGTTCTTAATAGAGCAGGAAAGTTGAGAGTAAAGAAGTGAGTTTTTTAGATACTGTTGCAAAGTATAATGATGTAGTTAATTCTTTTGTTTGGACTAAGGTTGGTGTGTGGCTGCTTATAGCTACCGGAATTCTTTTTACAATTATTACTAAAGGCTTCCAGATAACCCATATCGGACATTGGATGAAGAAGACAATCGGAAGTATGTTCGATGATAAGGTTAAGGGTCATACTGATGATAAAGCTTCTATCTCTCAGTTTCAGGCTTTATGTACAGCTCTTGCTGCAACAGTTGGTGTCGGTAATATAGCCGGTGTTGCTGCAGCTATTATGTCAGGTGGTCCTGGTGCAGTATTCTGGATGTGGGTAGCTGCATTTTTCGGAATGATGACTAATTATTCTGAGAATATTCTTGGTATATATTTCAGAAGAAAGAATCATGCTGATGAATGGTCCGGTGGTGCCATGTATTATCTCCAGGATGGTCTTGGGGGCTACAAGGGAATGAAGAAGGTGGGCAGAGTGCTTGCCGTTATCTTTGCTATATGTGCAACACTTGCTTCATTTGGAATCGGAAATATGGGACAGGTTAATAAGATTGTTATTAATCTTACAAATGCGTTTAAGATTCCAGCTCTTTCTGATGTTGTTCTTTATTCTACTGAGTCAGGTAGTGTAAATCTTTATATGCTTATCGTGGGTGTGTTTCTTCTCATCGTGGTTGGTATAGTTCTGATCGGTGGTCTTCAGAGAATAGCCACAGTTGCTGAGAAAATCATTCCTTTTATGGTAGTGGTTTTCATAGCTGGTTCCCTTATTATTATATTTGGAAATATTACATCTATTCCTGCTGCTTTCGGTGCAATCTTTAAGATGGCATTTACAAAGGAAGCTGCATGGGGAGCGGCCACAGGTATTACATTTAAGACTGTAATAACCATGGGCTGCAAGAGAGGTGTATTCTCAAATGAGGCAGGTCTTGGTTCTTCAGTTATGGTACATTCTAATTCAAATGTTCTTGAGCCTGTTAAACAGGGACTCTGGGGAATATTTGAGGTTTTTGCTGATACAATAGTTGTATGTACTATGACAGCTCTTACAATTCTTACTTCAGGAGTTATAGATATTCATACTGGAGTTGCTGTAACAGACAGTGATTCAACACTTGTTGCAGAAGCCTTTAATACCATGTTTAAGTTTGGAAATTTTGAGCTGGGTAAATATTTTATAGCCCTTGCAATTCTCCTTTTTGCCTTTACAACTGTTCTTGGCTGGTCCCACTATGGTGCCAAGGCTGTGGAGTATCTGGCGGGAGATAAGGCACCTGTTGCTGTTAAGGTTTATAAGATTATATTTGTTCTTATGATTCTTTCAGGTGCGCTTATGACATCATCTATTGCATGGGACATATCAGATACATTTAACGGTCTCATGATGCTTCCAAACCTTATAGGTGTTCTTTCTCTTTCACCACTTGTGCTTAAGCTTACAAATAATTATGTGGCTAGAAGGATTAAGGGTAAAAAAGATGTAAGACCTATGCTTTCTTATGATAAAGATATAGAGGAAGCAAATATTAAAAAGATTGAGGAGACTGGCGAAGAATAAAAAGTTGGTGTATTATCAATAATTAGTTGGAAGCTTTATAAGTTTTTATATATGAGGAAAAATTATTTTATTAGAGAGGAATAAAAAGATGATAAAACAATTATCAATATTTGCAGAGAATTCAAAGGGAGCTATGCTTAATATATCAAAGGCTGTTTCAGAGGCAGGAATTGATATCTATAATGTTGTAACTAATGATAGTGCTGAGTTTGGTATTGTCAGAATGTTAGTTACAGAGCCTGAGAAGGCAGAGGAGCTTCTTGTTTCTATGGGATACATGTGCAGAATCGATATGGTTATTGGAATTGAAATTCCTGATGATGTTGGAAGTCTTACCAGTCTTCTTAACAACTTATATCAGAGTAATATCAATATTGATTATCTTTATGTATCATATAGCCGTGATTCCAAAACCCCACTTGCTGTTATGAAGGTTCAGGGCTATGCAGAGGTAGAGGAAAGCCTTAGGAGCAGAGGCTATAGCATTGTTTAATATTATTTATCAGATTGGTAATTAAGTTGCTTGACGAGGTTCAATTATTATGTGAAAATGATTTCAGCCGGTGCAAAATAATGCATCGGCTGAAAGTCATTTTAAATTATTTAATAAAGTTTTTTTTAATATCTTTTATATCAAAGGGGGGTTTAAATGACATTACTTATTACAGTTTTTGCGGCAGTGGCAGCAACTATTAAATGGTATACCCGAAAGGATGATTCCATGCTTCTGGGTACACTTATATTTCTCTATTGGGGTGCATCTCTCATGTGGCTTGTGGATGCTATATTTGAATTTGCAGAACTTAAAAGTGAATATTTTCAGCCGGCGCTTGAAGATATGATAAATGATACTTTTCTTGGACTTGCAGTAGTTGCTCTGGGTCTCGTAATCTGGATTGTGAGATTACTGATTGTAGATCCTAAGGGTTCAGTAAGGGCAGCACTTACACGTACAAATAAGGCATCATAATCATCTAAATTAGTAATAAGTTTTCAATATCAAGTTTCAGAGCTGAGAATAGATAATAAAGTATATACTTATAATAAGCTAAAGGAGGTATTTGTAATGGGTGTTAATCGTTTTGTGTTGAATGGTGTTTCATATCATGGCCATGGTGCTATAAATGAGATTCCTGGAATTATAAAATCCAAGGGATTTAAGAAGGCTTTTGTAGCATCAGATCCTGATCTTGTAAAATTTGGGGTAACTGCCAAGGTAACTGACCTTCTGGATCAGAATGGTATCGAGTACGAGGTATATTCAGATATCAAGCCAAATCCAACAATTGAAAATGTTCAGAGTGGTGTTGCTGCTTATAAGGCGTCCGGAGCTGATTTCATGATAACTATAGGTGGTGGTTCATCTATGGATACAGGTAAGGGAATCGGTATCATAGTTAACAATCCTGAGTATGCTGATGTTCGTTCTCTTGAGGGAGTTGCTCCAACAAAGCAGCGTACAGTATTTACAATCGCTGTTCCTACTACAGGTGGAACTGGTGCAGAGTCAACCATTAACTATGTAATCACAGATGTTGAGAAGAAGCGTAAGTTTGTATGCGTTGACCCTAACGATATTCCTGATGTAGCAGTAGTTGATCCTGATATGATGTCAACTATGCCTAAGGGACTTTCAGCTGCAACAGGTATGGATGCTCTTACACATGCTATCGAAGGCTATACAACAGCTGCAGCATGGGAGCTTTCAGATTGTCTTAATCTTGAGGCTATCAAGCTTATAGCTGCTAATCTAAGAAAGGCTGTTGAAAATGATCCTGATGGACGTGAAGGAATGGCTCTTGCTCAGTATGTTACAGCTATGGCTTATTCAAATGTAGGTCTTGGAATTGCACACTCCATGGCTCATACTCTTGGTGCTGTTTATGATACACCTCACGGAGTTGCTTGTGCTATGATGCTTCCAATAGTTATGGAATTCAATGCAGAGGCTACAGGCGATAAGTTTAAATACATTGCAGAAGCATTTGGAATTGATACAGCTGGTATGGATCAGGCTACCTACAGAAAGGCTGCAATCGATGCAGTTCGTCAGCTTTCAGTTGATGTTGGAATTCCTACAAAGCTTGATAAGCTTAAGGAGGAGGATCTTGACTTCCTTTGCCAGTCTGCTGCAGCAGATGCCTGTGCACCAGGTAATCCAAAGCCTGCAAGCCTTGAACAGTTTAGAGAAATGTTTATGAAGCTCATGTAATAAAAGAAAACTATTTATTAGTATTTTGATAAGTTTATATTTATAGGATTGATTATTATATGAACTGGATTATAGTAATATAAATTATAGCAATATAAACATCCCACAGCTAAGGTTTATTCATGTGATTAATCTTGCTGTGGGATTTTTATTATTTATTAATTACCAGGGCCAATAGTAAGTGATTTTCTGGCAGCCTGGTTAAAGGATAGAAATGATAGTATCTCATATGAGTTAAATCTCTTAAGAAAAATACTTATCAATATAATCTAAGAATTCCGGGAAGGACTTCTTCATACATTCTATATTATCAATTTCTACTGAGGTTTTAAGAATTACTGAAAGCAGGACTCCTGTCATGGCCATTCGGTGGTCATTATAGGATGATATATTAAGAGTCTTTTTTTCATCTTCAAGGCGGGCCTTATCAGATATCCTGTAAATAGTAAGGCTGTCTTCATTCTCTTCTGTTACGACACCGGCCTCATTAAGCTGTTCTCTTATTGCCTTTACTCTGTCGGATTCCTTTATTCTTAGTCTGCCGATTCCGGTAAATACAATCTTATCAAATATAAATGGGGCAAGCATAGCCATATATGGAACAATATCAGGAATGTCTGAGCAGTCCCAGGAATATTCAGCTTTATCAGTATCCACAGCTGAGATATCTTCATTTTTATCACGATCATCAGCTAATACATCAGCATTCTTATCATTAACTAAAGCGAAAGCATTTCCTTCTTTATTAGATGTTGAATTTGAAGCAGGACCAGTTTTTCTTACCTTTTTAACAAGCTTCAGGTAGTCAAGGATAGCCCTGTCACCCTGTCTTGAATCCGGATTAAGATTTCCAACACTTATATTAGAAAATTCCTTCATGCAAAGGAGATAGGCACCATTACTCCAATCGCCTTCAACGCTGAACTCCTTAAGTCCTTTCTCGCTTGCATTTTTATAGGCTGACAGAGATGGGATATATTCTATATAGTCATGACCATTAATTACATTTACAGGACAATTGTACTTTTCAAGTGCATCCATTGTAAGCTCTATATAGTGAAAAGACTTTACTTTTCCGGTAACCTTAATGGAGCAGGCCTTATCAAATAAGGTGAGAGCCATCATAAGTCCTGATATATATTGGGAGGAAACGCTTCCATCTATTATATATTGTCCTGGAGTCATGTGTCCGCTTACTATAATCTGACGGCTTTCTGAATCCTTATTTATACTTATTCCATGAGGGGCAAGAGCAGCTTCAAGCTCCTTTAGTGGACGGTCAAAGAGACGGCCTTCAGTCTGGAAAATAAGCCTTTTGATTCTGTGATCACTCTTGCTGTTACATGTATCCTGTCCCAATATATAGGCCGCAGCCACAGGTATCATAAATCTTAAGGTTGAACCACTTTCCTTGCAGGGCAGGGTAAGGTAGTCTTCCTGAGCCTGGTCTTTTGATTTAAGAGCCATAAGCACCGACTTGGTGGCTATTACATCATCATTATCTGTGCCTAATATATCCAGATGCTGAAAATCCCCACATAGAAATCTGACGATTAATTCTCTATGGTAAATAGATTTTGAAGGAGGAGCCTCTATATGGAAGTCCGGAGTTTCTTTTTTACTTCTTATTAACATGTACTTTTTCTTATCCCTTCATCTTTAACTTGTAAAAAATCTTAGAAAAATATCAATTATGATTCATTTTTGATACATTTTTTACTTATAATCATAAACGGTGTTATAAATAGGATCATCCCCTGATTCTAAATACACTCTTTATACTTGTTGATATTTATATTTGACCAAGGTGGCTACAATAAAAATCTTTTAAGATTATAGCAAAAAGGGTCTCATATTCCAATTATAATAAGTCATAAATCTATAAAGGTAGTAAATTAATAGGGCCTGGAATCATTAAAATTGAGTAAAGAGGTCTTTTATGGTATTGCCATTCGCAACAAATAATAAACTTTTCACATCAAATTAAGATTATCTTAATGTTTGTGTAGTAAACTAGGTTCATCGGTTGAGGAAAGCATATGATGTATGCGATTAAAATAGAAAGGTTAAAGGTATGGACGAAGTATTACAAAAGGTTGAGAATAGTAATTATGATGATTTATTTAGGAAGATAAGAGACATATCGGTTTATTTTATTCTTTTTTCAACAGCCATTATTCTCATTGTGGCCAGTATTGTAAAATTTAGTCAGGTAAGTATTGTATCAGGTATAACATATCTGATTATTGGTTTGATGAGTCTTTTCCTTATCAGATTATATTCTAAGGGGGAATTTGATATATCTGATGAGGAATAAGAATTAGTGAATAAAAGTGTTTAAGGGGCATGAAAAGCAGGTAAAACCAAGGAGGGGGGGTATCTGCTTTTTGTGTTTTTTTGTTTACAGGAATAAGGACAAAAATTGGATAGTTTAGAGCAAGAATGATGCTTGACTATAAGTATTTATTATGTGAAAATTACTTTATTATAGACGGGGAAGGTAAATCTGCGCCTTGTTTAAAAAATCTATGCGGGTTAACGGCTATATTTTTAACAAGTATTAAGGAGGTATCATATGGCTTGTTTTGTTGTATCAGCAGTTGAAGCTGTAGTGGTTACAGTAGCTGAAAAAGTAGAAAAAAAGAGAGAGCTTAGAATAGAAAAGGAGTCTGTAGAGAGTGGGGTAGTTCAAGCCCAGGATCATAGGATTGCACTTAGCAGAAAGCTTAGCTGGCTTAAATATATGCTTTGGGGAGGAGTAATTCTTCTTGCATTTGAACATGTATGGCATGGTGAAGTAGTTCCATGGTTCCCATTCCTGACGGCTATGTCCAGTTCTGAAAGTGCTCTGGAAATGTTTAAGGAGATGGCCACTGTCGGAGTATCAATGGCTGCTCTTATTACTGCTGTATGGATTGGAATATGCTTTGCAGCAGATGCTATAGTAAAGCGTCAGGCTAAAGAGGAGCAGGAAGAAGTGGCTCAGTCAACAACAGTTTAAGTATATTTTAAGCATATTTGTAAAAATACATCTAAAATTATTTAGAATTTAATAATTTATATAAAGTGGATATAAAATCGGAATTTAATAGAATTTAATATAAGAATAAAAAAAGAATTAAATTCCAAAAATTTTTTTAAAAAATCTGCACTGCCAAAAGAATTTGTAGTCTAAAGAAGGGATTACGTCTATAATGGTGGTGCGGATTTTTTATTTGTGATAATATTTAACGATCTATTATTTGAGCAAGGGGTATAGGTATGAGCGGCACTATTGAATCGAGAATATTGGAGAGAAGCGTAATAAGGCATATTCCTTCAAGTCTTCCCGGTACAGAAATTGGGGAGGATTTTATGGTGGTTTCCTTATCTGAGACAGGAATTGGCCGGGAGCCTTCTGATAAAGATAAAAATAAAGAGCAGGTTTTAATCTCAGCTCAGGGCTATAACGATACTATGCCTGCCGCAGAGATAGCGCTTGTCAGGGCACTTAATAATCTTGCCACAGCCGGTGTATATCCAGGATCCATAAGTGTAGATATAATGGCTGCAGCAGACCTTCCTGAAGAGGTAATAAGGGAGGAAATGTTAAAGCTTACTTCAATATGCAAAAAAAGAAACATTAGAATAATGGGAGGAAATACAGTCCGTAGTTCTTTTTGGGGTCAGGGCTGCATCTTTCTTATAAGTGCTTATGCCTATATGGACCGGATTATCTATGATAGACTGACAGATAAAAGGAAGGTTAAGCCTGGAGACAAGGTGGTAATTTCTGGATGTGCCGGGGACTTTGGATGCCGTCTGCTTGTAGAAAAGAATTATGATAAGCTTTTAGAGCGATTTGCTCCATCTTATTTAAATGATATATTAGGTAAGGCTTCTAAACAAAGGGACTATTCCCCTTATGAAATCACTGGGATAGGCAAGGCCATGATAGAGGCTGGGGCTATATACCTGCATGATGTGACTTATGGTGGTATATATAGGACCTTATATGAAGTGTCTCAAAGGAGCGGACTGGGAATAAGAATTATTCATGAGAAGGTACCCATAAGGCAGGAAACCATAGAGATATGCGAATATTGTAATATAAATCCTTATCAGTTAAATGGAATGGGTGGGCTTGTTTCAGTAATTCCGGGTTATAAGCTTGAGGAATTTCAGAAATATATGGAGGATAGGAAAATAAACTATTCTGTGGCTGGTCAGCTTACTCAGGTAAAGGAGAGGCTTGTGGTATCTGATAGAAATGATATGAAAAGGTCTCTTATAATGTATAGTGGGGATGAGATGAACAGGGTAAAATTTAAAGAGGAGAGATAATATTTATAATGAAATCTGTAACTGAGCAGACTAGTAATGATCAGAATAATAAAAAACATAATAATGATGGCCGGATTTATGATGACCAGAATAATAATGAATTGGCTGATAATGATCAGAATATAAAATCTCAAAATACTACTGAGCAAAGTAATAAAGAGGATGTGGGAATAAAAAATAATTTCCTCAGTAATTTAATTAAGTGGATCATAATTATTATAGCCCTTGTGGTGGTTTTTATATGGAAAAAGACGGATATAATAGCGGCCTTTGAAGAAATGCAGAGTCATCCTTTCTGGGTTACACTTCTGGCTCTTCTTGCTACCATTTTATATTTTGTAATAGAGGGACTTATTATCAGGAGTATGACTATCTATGAAAAAAGGCAGATGACCTGGTTTGAGAGTTTTAAATGCAGTCTTTTCTGTGCGTTTTATAAGCTTATAAGTGTGGGTTCCCTCAGTGGAATTGCCGAGGTTTATTATATATCGAAACATGAAATTGATCCCGGAAGGGCATCTGGAATAGTGGTGGTACAATATGTTTATCAGAAGCTTGGAATAACAATCCTTGGTCTGATCAGCTTTATAGGTCTTTATATTATGGGAGTCCCCACTGTAGTTCAATATGCAAAATGGGGAGTTCTTGGTTCCCTTATAGCTCTTGTTATAGTAAGTGCTCTTACCATTCTTTCAACCTCCAGGAAGCTTGCGGAAATTCTGGTAAAGCTTGTTGATAAGCTTCTGGGTGAGAATGGATTATTTAGAAAATTCATTAAGGATAGGGACCGGGAAAAGGTTCAGGGACTAAAGGAGCAGATTATAGAATTTAATGAATCTGGATTATATTTCTGGAAGCATAAGATTCTTGCTGTCAGAGTAACATTGCTTGAGATGTTAAAGATGACCTGCTGGTATATTATTCCGGCAATAGTGGTTATAGCTGTACATAAGGATGCTAATCCCTTTGTTTCTACCATGTTAATGGCAATGACCAATATGGTAGGAACAGTAATGGTGGCACCAGCGGGAGCGGGAACTATAGAATTTGTTGTAGGACTTCTCTTTGGTCCATTATTTGGAGTTACTGCTACAACCGTGGCAATCTTATATCGTTTTTATACCATGGTTGTACCATTTATAATTGGGGCATTTGTTTTCATGTTTGATAGCAGGGCCTTCAAGCTGGCCCCGGCCCAGAAAAAAGATAAGGCTTAAAACAAAAGAGCAAGCTTAAAATATATGTTCGTCATATGTTTGGGCTGGTTATAAATATATTATAAGAATAAAAAAACTCAGCCTAATATAGTTCAGGCTGAGTTTTATTTTATATTTATTATTAGGATTAATATTTAACGAAGGTTGCGTCCTGGCCTACATTTTCCTGATCATCCTGCCATGTGAAGGAACCATCTGTGAAGGTAAGCTTTCCTGTTCCTGCTTCATAATCCTGAACAGGTCCTTCTGTATTTCCATCCTCGTCGTAAACAGTTGTAGTCTTGATACAGTTAGAATAGTCCATTACACCATTTTCATCAAACATTCCACTGAAATTCCATGAAGATGTTTCGAAAGCACTTGAGCTCCAGTCTACAGTTACAAAATACATACCTGAATTTGGATCAACTTCATCTAAGGAAACGGTCATCTGACCTCTTCCGGCAACAGATTCAGCGTAATTTCCGGCATATGCATTTGGATCTGAGGAAACAGTTGCGTCACCAGCTTCAGTAGCTTCTTCAGAAGCAGCCACGGTAACCTCTTCAGAAGCGGCTTCGCTGGTAGCTTCAGTAGCTTCGGTAGCAGCTTCAGTTGCGGCTTCGGTAGCAGCAGTAGTAGCTTCAGTGGTTGCCTCGGTAACGTCTGTTACAGTTGGAGTTTCATCTTTTGTAGAACCACAGGCTGATAGACCTGCCATCATTGCAAGAACTAATAATACAGATAATTTCTTTTTCATATTTTTCTCCTCTTACTAAATATTATACCAATTGATAAAGACCCTCTTATCACAGTAAACTATTTATCTGTGTATAATAAGTACCTTTTTATTTATTGTCAAGGACTGACTTAAAATTTACAGAAATTACTTAAAAATTTTGAAAATGCATAAAATATCAAAAAATATATAGAATAAAGAAATTTTTTCAACTTCCTATATCAGGTACACTTTTGTTGCTCTTTTAATGATATAATTCAAAATATCAGAGAATAACAAATGGTATATAAGAGGTTTTATGGGAGGTTATATTATGCCAAATAGTTACAGTTTTCCATCAAAAAGGAATAGACGTAAGTTAATTGAAGAATTAAAGGCTAAGGCTTTGCAAAATGGACAGGATATTGATGAAGATGAGTCTTATCAGAAGTATATTGGTCTCATGAATCAGCTCGATGAGAAGATGGATAATCTTTATGAATATGATGAGGATGGAATTCCGGCTTCTCTTACACAGGAGGATAAGGACACTCTGCTGGAGCTTATATCCAAGACAGCCGTTGCTGGAGAAGATTTCCTTGCTAATATGGGGGCAAAGGGAAAGGATATAAAAAAGGGTCTTCCAGGAATAGTTAATAATCTTCAGGGACTTATGGCCAGAGACTTTGATGCATTGGCAAATTATAATCCAGAGGAAGGCTACTCCCTTATGGAGGTTCAGGAGAATGCTAGAACACTTACTATAAACATCGGGGATAAGCAGCTTAGAACTATGGGAAATAAGCAGAATTCGCGTATTCCGGTGACTATAAGGGATAACAGGGGAAATGTTCGTAATGGTGTTTTTACTAAGATAAATAAGAATAGTCCTGTGGCTGATTTCAATAATATTGTAGAAAAAGTAAAAGCTAAGTGTGACCCGGAAGCAGGAAAGGAACTAGATGGTATTATCGGAAAATATCGTCAGTTTTTGATAAATTATAATGGAACAACTAGAAATGGAGAGCCTATAGAAGAGAATACTCCTGATGAAATAATTTTAGGCAGACTGAACAGGGAGCTTCATAATAAGGCGAAAAAAACAGATGGGGTATTAAGTACCAGTTTTATTATGGAATATTTTAAGGAGTCCTGTGGAATAAAAATAGATAAACTTCCTTCGGCTGCAAAGGAGCTTTTTGCTGATGAAATAAACAAAAATTATGTAGATGGTGTTGGACCTGATATAAATAGCTTTAATCTGGAAATTCCTGAGGGGGCAAGGATTGATAATAGAAATACTTGTATGTCTGCTGTTGCTAGTCTGCTGGGAGTTTCTGATCTGGTAGCTCGTTCTGATAATATGAAATATATAGATGAGCATGGAAATGAACTTGAGGGAACATTTATGGATTTTGCAGATGGTCTTGATATGGACAATAATCCAGATCTTCAGGTATATGCGAGTAAAAAACCTCTTGGAAGACTAGATAAGCTTATGCCTAGGATAGCTGATCTTCAGGTACTTGATTTCTTATGTATGAACGTTGACAGACATACTGGAAACCTTTCTTATAAGGTTGATAAAGATGGTAATATAATTGATCTTCAAGGCTTTGATAATGATTCATCCTTCGGAGATAGAGATGTCAAGGAGCTTGATATAAGCAAGCTTGTGGTTGTATCCAGTCAGATGGCAGAAAAATTAAGCAAGATTACACCCCAGATGATGAAGTTTGCCTTAAGAGGAAGAGGCCTTTCAGAAACAGAAATAGATAGAGCCGGAGAGAGACTTGTTAAGTTAAAGGATGCAATAGAAAACAAAAAGCTTATGGTTAGAAATTCAGAGGAGATGGCTAATAGTAAGCTGGCAGATTACATAAATGAAAATCCTAGAAATTTATTTTGTCGCATAGGTGAATTTGGTGGTGAAATAATTAAAAATAAAAAGAACAGCATGATTCAGCATATTCCTTATGATCCTGATAATGCTGCAAGAAAAGTAACCTTCTCAAAGGTATCTGCTACGGAGAGACTTGGTACGATTGGGGGTATAGAGGATACACTTCGTAATGTAAGTGTCGTAACAAGTAGAGATGGAGATGAGCTTCTTAGTAGCTGGCGTGGTGCTTCACCAGAGTTCAAGGCTCTTAAGACTCAGGGAGATATGATGTATAATTATTATCTGGCGCTTTATCGTAATAAAAAGATTGATAAAAGGATGCAGTTCTTTGAACCAGAGGCTCAGAAAATCACAGAGGAATCATTAGAATTATTTAACCAGTTAGATTCTAAGGCTAAAGAGTATCTTAATTTTAAAATGAAAGAAAGGCGTGTAAAATCTTTAGATAAACTTGTTGGAAAAAATGAATATGAACAGAGACATATTGATTATGCCAAGGATATGCTTAAGGCAACAAAGGAGTTTTTAAAGAATATACAAAGACCTGAGAATGAAAAAGAGAATCAGTTAAAGGCAGATACCAATGCCAGAAGAAAGATAGATAAAAAAAGAGCTGAGAAAAAGATTAAGGAGCCTGGTAAGAAATAAAGAGACTAATAATAAAAAGGTAGTAAATAAGGCTAAATAATGGTAAACTAAAAACTGCTTTGGTTTATTACATTAAAGCAGTAAAATTTTATCATTATGGAGGGATATAAAATGACTGTTGCGCAGATTGGTATTATTGTTTCAATAGTTGTTTACCTGGTAGGTATGCTGGTGATAGGCTTCCTTGCATCAAGAAGAACAAATGATGTAGGTGACTTCTATCTGGGTGGCAGAAAGCTTGGCCCCTTTGTTACAGCCATGAGTGCTGAGGCCTCAGATATGAGCTCATATCTTCTTATGGGTGTACCAGGACTTGCTTACTTTTCAGGTATTGCAGATGCAGGCTGGACAGCCATAGGTCTTGCAGTAGGAACATATCTTAACTGGCTCTTTACAGCAAAGAGACTTAGAACCTACACAGAGAAGATTGATGCTATAACATTACCGGAATATTTTAAGAAGCGTTTCAAGGATAAGTCCAATATAACTCTTCTTATTGGAGCAATTGCAATAATTGTATTCTTCGTTCCTTATACAGCATCTGGTTTTTCTGCATGTGGAAAGCTTTTTGCAAATCTTTTTGGAGTTAATTACCAGCTGGCAATGATCGTATCTGCTATTATAATAGTAGGATATACAACAACAGGTGGTTTCCTGGCTGCTTCTACAACAGACTTTATACAGTCTATCGTAATGAGTATTGCCCTTTTAATAGTTCTTTTCTATGGAATTCATCATGCAGGTGGTATGGGAGCTGTTATAGAAAATGCCCAGAGCCTTAAGGGATTCCTTGATATGAATGCTACACATAATAATGTAAGTGATGGAGCAGATCCTTATGGTTTCTTTAATAAGATCACCATGTTCTGCTGGGGACTTGGATACTTCGGTATGCCACATATTCTCCTTAGATTTATGGCCATAAGTGATCCTAATAAGCTTAAGCTTTCTCGTAGAGTTGCTTCTGTATGGGTTGTTATATCACTTGGCGTTGCCACATTCCTTGGAGTTGTAGGTCGTGCCATGACTCAGTCCGGAGCTATTCCTTCACTTTTGGATCTTTCAGATCTTACAAGTGCATCAAAGGCTGAGACACTTATAGTTGTTCTTGCAAATGAAATCGCGCAGCATGGATTTGGATTTGCCCTTATAGGCGGTCTTATCATAGCTGGTATTCTTGCTTCAACTATGTCAACAGCTGACTCACAGCTTATAGCTGCATCCTCTGCAGTTTCGGAAAATATTATTCAGGATGTTTTCAAGATTAAGATGAGCGATACAGCTGCTATGCTTACAGCAAGAATTACACTTGTTATAGTTGGTGTCCTGGGTGTAGTAATTGCGTGGGACCCATCAAGCTCAGTATTTAATATAGTATCCTTCGCATGGGCAGGTTTTGGTGCTGTATTTGGACCAGCCATGATCATGTCACTTTTCTGGAAGAGAGTAAATACTCAGGGCTGTATAGCTGGTATGCTTTCAGGTGGTATCATGGTATTCGTATGGAAGTACGGAGTTCGTCCACTTGGTGGTGCATGGAATCTTTATGAGCTTGCACCTGCATTCCTTGTTGCAATTATATTTATAGTAGTAGTAAGTCTCTTAACACCTGCTCCATCAGAAGCAGTTCAGAAGGATTTTGATGAAGTAAATGCAATAGTTAAGGGTCAGAAGGTGGCTTCATCCGAGGAATAAAGTGCCTGAAGATTTATAATATGACATAAAATTAACCCCGAACTCTTGATTAACAGGTTCGGGGTTTTATTTATTAAATATAGCTTACTAAATATAGTTTACTAAGTAAGAGCTTTTAAAATATCCTTACTTGATATCATCCGGATTATTTACATTTACCAGGTTTTCAATCTGCCAGTCGATAGGCCTTTCTCCATGTTCAATTAAGAAGTTATTTGCCTTACTGAAATGTTTGCAGCCAAAGAAGCCTCGGTGGGCAGACAGGGGTGAAGGATGGGGAGCTTCCAATATAAGATGATTTGGATTATCCAGCATGGCCTTCTTGGATCTGGCAAAATTTCCCCATAGCATGAAAACCAGAGGCTTTTCGGATTCATTTAATATTTTTATAGCAGCGTCTGTAAATTCTTCCCAGCCCTTTCCTCTGTGGGAAGCAGCTTGATGAGCTCTTACGGTAAGAACTGCATTTAATAGAAGGACTCCTTCTTGGGCCCATTTAACAAGATATCCATTATTTGGTATATAACAGCCGCAATCATCATGGAGTTCCTTGTAAATATTTTGAAGAGATGGAGGAATATCTACACCAGGCTTTACAGAGAAGGAAAGTCCGTGGGCCTGACCTGGTTCGTGGTATGGGTCCTGGCCTATAATAACAACCTTTACCTTGGAAAGCGGGGTCATATGAAAAGCGTTGAGAATATCGTCGCCAGGTGGAAAAACCCTGGTGGTGGCATATTCATTGTATATATATTTTACAAGCTTTTTATAATAATCCTTTGAAAATTCAGGTCTCAGGGCTTCGGCCCAGTCATTTGTTATTGGTGGCATGTCTAATCTCCTTCATATGCTTTGCTTAAATTTTTATGTATTAAATGATATATATGATGATTTAATATATGTTAAAATAATTTATAAAATTTTTTTATTTAAAATAAATTTAAAGACTTATAGGTATATTAGCATTATAATCATTTTCGTGATAGAAAAAAATAAGGAATGTTGGTATATTTAGCTATAAGCTATATGTAATTGGTTTTGGAGGGTGCTTAATGATTGATGTGAAAAAGACACAGGCAGTAATGGATAGTGTTAATACAGTTATAAAAGGTAAGGAGAATGTTGTAAGAAAGGTTCTAGCTGCGGTTATAGCCGGAGGTCATATACTTATGGAGGATATTCCTGGAGTAGGAAAGACAACCCTGGCTACTGCATTTGCCAAATCCCTTTCTATGGATTATAAGCGTGTTCAGTTCACGCCGGATGTACTCCCAAGTGATATTCTGGGATTTTCCATGTACAACGCAGGAACTAAGGAGTTTGAATATAGACCGGGCTCTGTTTTCTGTAATCTTTTCCTGGCAGATGAGATAAACCGTACATCCCCTAAAACCCAGTCAGCTCTTCTGGAGGTAATGGAGGAAGGAACAGCGACTGTTGATGGAGTTACCAGAAAGCTGCCGGATCCTTTTGTTGTTATTGCCACAGAGAACCCTTATGGTTCGTCAGGAACTCAGATGCTTCCTGAATCTCAGTTGGACCGTTTCATGGTCTGCCTTTCCATGGGCTACCCTGCTCATGCTGATGCTGTGCAGATTCTTAAGGGAAATGCACTGAATCCTATATCTAAGATTACAAGTGTTATAGGCATCGATGAGCTTAGAGAGCTTAGAAAAGAATCAAATGATATGTTCGTCCGTGATGAGATATAT
This sequence comes from Eubacterium sp., assembly GCA_024696635.1. Lineage (GTDB taxonomy): Bacteria > Bacillota > Clostridia > Lachnospirales > Lachnospiraceae > Eubacterium_Q. The sequence continues at coordinate 20,745 of JAILGP010000016.1, forward strand.
GAATATATAGTTGATCTGGTTGAGGAAACTAGAAAAAATGCTATGTTTTCGATGGGAGCCAGCCCTCGTGGAACCATAGCCATACTTAACATGGCTAAGGCTATTGCCATTATTGATGGAAGAGATTATGTGACTGCTGAGGATGTTCAGGAGGTGGTACTGGATACACTTGGTCACAGAGTTAAGCTTGGACAGAAGGCCAGAGCTCAGGGAATGAATATGGGTTCTGCCATGAGAGAGCTTCTTCAAATTGTGAAGGCTCCCAGAATGTAGTGAATATTCATAAATATAGATGTTTATATGAGAAATATATAGTTATTTAAAATATAGATGTTTATATAAAAAGTAGATAATTATATAAAAAATAGATGTTTATATGAAAAATATAAATGATCATTAATGATTTGATAAATGTAATAATGAGTGTTATTGATTGAGAAATATTATGGCGGAAGTAATAAAAACAACTTCATATGGACGTCCTCTTACTCCTAAGGAAATAGAGAAGGAAGAAAGGCGTCTGGAAAAGGAACAGCAGATTCGAAGAAAGCCGCTTAAAACAGTAGTTCACCCTATAAGGATCATTGCCTTTGGTATTATGGTGGCGGTCTCTATATATGCATATAATTTTCTTAGGAATCATTTTTTTATGTTGGTTCTGGCACTTTTGGCAACGGTTCTTGTGTTGGATATTGTGGGGCTTATTATGCTTTATAATGGAGTGGAAGTGAAGGCTGAAAATCCGGAGCGGGATGTAAGTCGTTATAACACTTCATTTCTAAAGCTGGTACTGACTAATAAATCCTTTGCTATATCCATGGATGTTTCTGTAAAGCTGGATGTGGAGAATATATTTTATAAGGATAAAAGTGGGGTGGTTTTATCTCTGCCCTGTTCCATGAGAGGAACATATGAAAAATATTTACCCCTTAAGTATTCCATGAACGGGCTTTATAAATATAACATTTCCGCTATTACAATTAGGGATCTCCTTGGTTTTATATCCCTTAAAAAGAATATGGATACGGGAGCGGAGGTAAATGTTTATCCTGAGAGAGATGATGGAATAAAGCTTAATCTTACAGATATGTCCAGAGGAATGACTGAAAGTGAAGAAACTCTTAAGAAGGGACATGATTTCTCGGATGTTTCTGATGTAAGAGAATATATACCTGGCGATAAGCTTATGAGTATACATTGGAAGCTTTCTGCAAAGAGAGATATTCTTATGGTTAAAGACCGTGTATCCATGTCTGATCAGCAGATGGTAATTGTTGCGGATTTATCGGGAGAGGATCAATCGGTGGACGAGGTTCTGACCCTGACATACGCTGTGGTTGCGGAGATGGTAAAGAGACAGACCTATGTAAGACTTGTATGGTGGAGTGAGGGAAGATTTGTCTTTGAAGAAAGACAGATAATGAATATTGATAACCTCAAGGAAGCCTTTGGATCTATTTATTATGAAAATATTTATCCGGATGGAGAAAAAACTAAGGCATATATGATGTCTATTCATCCCGAGCTAAAGGCATATGTATATATATGTATGAGGGATGGAGAGGCTGATGCTGTGGTTGTTGAGCAGGATTAGAGATTTAGGAAATATAATATATGGCTGATATAAAGAATGACAATAGAATAAACTGGGAAACGGCCAATTGGTTTGAGAAGCAAAGAGCTATAAGACGTGACAGGCGGAGAAGATGGTCTAAGTGGCAGAATGAGGACCGTCGTACTGTTGAACTTTGCAAGGGTGCTTCTATAGATGAAAATGTTTATGATATAAGTGAAAACCGATATTACAGCTTGATAATAAAAGGATTTATTGTATATCTTATTACGGCTGGTGGAATAGGTGCATTTCTTACAGCCCTGGAGATTGATTTTAATCAGGTGATTTTTAATGTAGTAATACTATCAACGGCTATTATCTGTGCAACTCTTTATCATAGCTGGAAGTCGGAGAATCTGGGCTATCTCTTGTTTTTCCTTATATATGCATCCTTTATCATATTATTCAGGGATTATATTAACTCTGGATTTTATGCGGTTTTAAATGATACGATAGATGAAGCTTCTATCTATTTTGATGCTGAAGGTTTTCAGTATTATAACGAGCGTATATCCAACAGATATGTTGCCATAACAATTGCAATGTCTGTTCTGGGTACTGCTCTCAATGTTCTGCTTAATAACTACATTCTTCGTTATGCCAGATACGTTGTTGCTATCGGACTTTCTCTTACTGTGAATATAGCTGCATTTTACATGGAAAAGGAGCCGGATACAATATATACCATAATGGTACTTGGTGGAATCCTTATGACATTATTCTTAAAAAGCGGCAGGCATTTTTCACTTAGCAGAAGGGACCATGTTTTTTTGAGAAGCAAAAATGGTCTTACCTATGCTCTAGACTATAAGTCCTTGGGACAGGGGCTGCTTATTACCCTGCTTCTTGTAACAACTGTAGTCGGAACGGCCTCTGCTCTTTATGATAAGGATACTTATGATGGGAGACTCCCTAGTTTGCAGAAGATTTCTTCCAGAGAATTTTTCCAGAATTTTATCATGTTAGGATTTTTTGGTGTCATAGATTATTATCCAAACAGCGGTGGTCTTTCTACTGGTGAATTGGGTGGAGTTTCATCTATAAGACTGGATTATAAAACTGATATAACGGTATTATATACCCCTTATTCCATGGAACCCCTTTATATTAAGAATTTTACTGGAGCGACCTATACTCCATATCAAAACGTATGGGAGGTCTTGTGGTCGAAAAATGAGGATGGAAAGTATATTTCTCGACAGTTTGAAAATTCTTATGAAAATGAGGTTTCTGCTTTAGAGAATGCTTATAATAATGGAGAGGAGTATTCAGCTCGTGGTTATATGACCATTACTAATGTTGAGGCTCCGGCACTGGCCTATCAGCCCTATTATACAACAGGGGATTTTAAGCCTTTGTTTAATAACGTGACGACTACTGTTACGTATTATCCTCGTTTTGGCAATTCTAAGATAAGTGTTAAGGAGGAGGTTGATCCGGCATTCCTTGAAGTTCCAGAGATTAATAAGCCGGTTATTGATGATTTTATTGAGGAAGCTGGCTTAAAAAAGGGTCAGCCTATGGATGTTGTAAAGCAGATAAGGGATTATTTTGAGGCCAATATACCATATACCATACGTCCTGGTGCAACTCCCTGGAGACAGGACTTTGTAAATTACTTCCTTACTAAGAATAGGAAGGGCTATTGTGCTCATTTTGCTACTGTTGCCACACTGGTGCTCAGGGAAATGGGTATTCCAGCAAGATATTGTGAGGGTTATGTTATATCCTTTAATCAGGTAGTTGATAATGGCGAAATAATTGAAGGTGAACAATATTCTAATCATTATGATGGATATAATCCTATGGATGAGACTGCACTGGTCAGAATAGATGCAAGTGATGCAGATGCCCATGCCTGGGTTGAAGTATATGATGGAGAGAATGGCTGGGTTAAAGTGGAGGTTACTCCTTCAGCGGGGCTTGAAGAAGAGGAAGAGGATTCGAGCTTCTGGGATGCATTTAGTAATCTTTTTGGAGATGGAGAAACATCCAATTCTGAGAGGGCAGATAATGATGATAATACAATTACCATATCTCAGGCTGATAATATAATGAAGATAATTGCATTTATAGTATTGGGTCTTATAGTTTTAGCTATATTAGCTTATATCCTGATCAGATTTGTTATTCCTGACATAAGGTTTAGAACTGCTTATAGTAGGGCGGGGCTGTCGGATAAGCTTATCCTTAGATATTCCAAAGAACTAAAGAAGAGAGAAAAGAAGGATATTAAGCTTAAGAATAAGGTCAATTACAGGGAGCAGATGGAGTATCTTCTTTCTACTAATGAAAAGGGAAGACTCCGAATGATAGATATTCTGGAAAGGGCAGGTTTTTCAAAAAGAGAAATCAGTCAAGAGGATTATAGCTTTGCTGAGGAAACCTTTGATCTTATTTTCAATAAGAAAAAAGCTTAGTGTCCAAGCTGTGACTTATCTTGTATATTTGGCTTGACAAGTGTACTTGTAATGTGTTAGTTTAATCTAAACTCGAAAGAGCAAACAATTATATATAGTTCAAATGCTATGATGGAGAATAGTAAGTACTTATGGATTCTGATATGGCTTGTCCATATTAAAGAGAACTGCCGGTTGCTGCAAGGCAGAGATGAAGTGATACTGAACTCGCTCCTGAGCAGACCAGGTGAAACTTTGGTATATATTTGATTATTGCTAAAGCGTGTAGTCCGGTACGGATTCCAACCGTTAAAGTGGAAGGGTATACGAATATTTGATCTTATAATTTCAAGTACCTGATGAGTGCATATGATATAAGTCATATGAAGTAGAGTGGTACCGCGTGAATTCACGTCTCTACAAACTGTAAGGTTTGTGGAGGCGTTTTATTTTTTTATAAATATATATTTAAACATATATTCCAATATATGATTAAACGTAAACTTAAATGTATATTTTTGGAAAAGTAAGGCTTTTACCTAAACCTTGAAATAAGATTCAAAACAATGTAGAATAAGAATTTGGAGGTAAATGACATGAAGAATTACGAGCATTACAGAAGAGGTTATTTTATGCCACCTGTAGATAGTACAGAGTGGGTTAAGAAGGAGTATATTGATAAGGCTCCGATATGGTGCAGTGTTGACCTGAGAGATGGTAACCAGGCACTGGTTGTACCTATGAGCCTGGATGAGAAGCTCGAGTTCTATAAGGAGCTTATAAGAGTTGGCTTTAAGGAGATAGAAATTGGTTTCCCTGCAGCCAGCGAAACAGAGTATGAATTCTGCAGACGTCTGATTGAGGATGATATGATTCCTGAGGATGTTACTATTCAGGTACTGACTCAGGCAAGAGAGCATATTATAAAGAAGACATTTGAAGCAGTTCGTGGAGCTAATCCTAAGAATGTCATAGTTCATGTTTATAATTCAACAAGCGTTGCTCAGCGTGAACAGGTTTTCAAGAAGTCTAAGGAAGAGATAAAGCAGATTGCTATAGATGGAGCAGCCCTTTTAAAGAGACTTGCAGAAGAGGACGGAGCTGAGTATCGTTTTGAGTATAGCCCGGAGAGCTTTACAGGTACTGAACCTGAGTATGCTCTTGAGGTTTGTAATGCAGTACTGGATGTATGGCAGCCAACTCCAGACAGAAAGGCTATCATCAACCTGCCTGCAACAGTTGAGATGTCACTGCCTCATGTATATGCAAGCCAGATTGAATACATGAGCAAGAATATGAAGTATCGTGAAAATGTTATATTATCACTTCATCCACATAATGACCGCGGATGTGGTGTAGCGGATGCTGAGCTGGGTCTGCTGGCCGGCGCTGATAGAATAGAAGGAACACTTTTTGGTAATGGTGAGAGAACAGGTAATGTTGATGTCATCACACTTGCCATGAATATGTATACACACGGAGTGGATCCAAAGCTGGATTTCTCAGATATGCCAAGAATTCAGGAAACCTACGAAAAGCTTACAGGTATGGAAATCTATCCAAGAGAGCCATATTGTGGAAAGCTTGTATTTGCTGCATTCTCAGGTTCACACCAGGATGCTATTGCAAAGGGTATGAAGTGGCGTGAAGAGGATCCTGATCAGATGTGGACAACACCTTATCTTCCACTGAATCCAGAAGATATTGGACGTACCTATGATGGAGATGTTATCAGAATCAATTCCCAGTCTGGAAAGGGTGGAGTTGGATTCATTCTTGAGACAAAGTATGGTTTCAATCTTCCTAAGAAGATGAAGGAGGATGTTGGATATGCTGTAAAGAGTGTATCAGATCATGGCCATAGAGAGCTTAAGCCGGAAGAGGTTTACTCTGTATTTAAGGAACAGTATGTAAATGTAAATGCACCAATTCAGTTCAAGGAATGCCATTTCCAGCAGGTAGATGGTATCAGATGTGAGCTTACTATCGAAAGAGATGGAGTTCATAAGGTATATCATGGCCAGGGTAATGGACGTCTTGACGCTATAAGTAATGCTATTATGAGGCATTTTGCTGTTACATTTGAAATAGTAAATTATGATGAGCATGCTCTTACCAGAGGTTCAAACTCTCAGGCGTGCGCATATGTGGCTATCCAGGTTACCGGACAGGATGAGATAACCTATGGTGCTGGTATTCACACAGATATTATTGAGGCTTCTGCCTATGCACTTATCAGTGCGGTAAATAAGGCTCTTCAGGAAAAGCATCTTAGCTAACAGCCTTATAAGCATTAAAAAATTGACGGAGCAATAAGTATGTCAGATAGAGAAGATGACAATATAATATACGTCTCGGGATCCGAGGAAACCAGGAGAGAGAACGATAGACGTACAGTTGAGAGGAGAAAAACCAGTGTAACATTAATTTTGATTATACTGGTTGGCCTTGTTGTAGTTGGCGTTGCTGTATTTGTTCATCTTCGCATGAGAACCTATAAGGGGGTTAAGGTGCTTAGTTCAGCTGAGACTTCTTTTGATTCGAATGCAGATTATCTTAGATTTGGAGATAATCTTCTGAAATATACCCCTGATGGAGTTTCCTATATTAACAGTAATGGTGATGTTGTCTGGACTGCTGGAGAGGATTTCCGAGTTCCTATTGCCGCTGTAAGAGGAAATTATGCTGTAGTTGCAGATAAGGGTGGTAATTTAGTTGCTGTATTTGGACTTGAGGGACAGATTTCTTCCCTCAAGATGCCATACAATATTTGTGATATAGATGTGGCAACTCAGGGGGCATTTGCCGTTATTCTGGAATCTGATGAGACTAACTATATTTATATGTATGACAAGACTGGTAATCCTATTTATGAAATGCAGACATCGATTGATAAGAGTGGTTACCCTATGGATATAAGTCTTTCTGAGGATGGTCAGAAGCTTTTTTCTTCATATTTCAAATTGGACGGAGTTAATATAAGAAATAATCTGACTGCTTATAACTTTGGTGAGGTAGGTCAGAATGAGAATGCAGACCGTATGGTAGGCGGATTTTCCCTTGATGAGGAAATGGTACCAAAGGTACAGTTTGTTACAAATGATACTATAGCTGCATTTTCTGATAAATGTATCAGGATTTATAGTATGAAGGAGATTCCTTCTGAGAAGGCAACTATTGAATATGATTCAGAAGTAACCAGTATTTTTTATTGCGAGGATTATCTTGGCTATGTTATTCCAAGTCCAGATGCGGGAACCAATACGGATTATGTACTCAGAGCCTTTGATTTTTCAGGTAAATTAAGTTTTGAATATGCCTTTAGTATGGACTACGACAAAATATATGCTGATAAGGATGAGGTTATCATTACTGGTGGTAATCAGTGTCTTATTATTGAAAACGGAGGAAGGACAAAGTTTACCTATTCCTTTGATAATTCTATAAAGTCGATGACTCCTGCGGCTAAGAGAAATGAATATGTAGTAAATTTTGAAAGCAAGACTGAGACCATTAGATTAAAAACTGAGGAATAAAATATATGTATTATATTACATTTTGCGTAATAGCAATTCTTCTCATCTGTGCCCTGGTAGGATTAAAGAGGGGACTATTTAAGACTCTTTTTGGATTTCTGGCTTTGGTACTGTCTATTGGCGTTACGTATGTGGCAAGACCGGTAATTACTAACTATATAATAGAATCCACAGATATAGATGAAAGAATAGAGGAAAAAATATATACAAAGGTGCAAAGAGAACTGCAGCAACAGGTGGCAGAGGCTCTTAAGGATACAGGAGTAACCACGGGTCTTTCTGACATAACAGAGGAAGAAACCAATTTATTACTATCCGTGGATCCGGATAAGGCTACCCAGATTCAGATGATTGACAATTTTGATATGCCGGAAACCTTTAAACAGGCTTTTATTAATAATAACAATGAAAGCATGTATGATAAGCTGGGTGCAGATTCCTTCTATAAGTATATAGCTAAATATACTGCATATCTCATTATTAATGTGGCAACATTTGTGGCCTTGTTTCTAATTATAAGACTTATACTATTTTTAATAGGACTCATAATAGGCTGGGTTATGAAGGAAGCTCCGGTCCTGAGTGGAATAAATCGTCTGGGAGGACTTGTATTCGGATTAGGAGTGGGCTGTGTGCTTATATGGGTCTTCATGATCATTGCAGGAATAGCATTTGGATCAAAGTATGATGAAATGATTTCTGGAAATGTGGTTTTGGAGACAATAGATAAATATAATCTTTTAATGAAACTATTTGTGTCGTCATAAAATGGCGGCACTTTTTTTGACTTAAAAACAAAAAAGGAAAAATAATTTTAGAAAAATTTTTAAAAGATTTGAAAATTTAAAAAATAATTTGAAAAGATTTATAATATAAAAATATTATTAAATAGTGGTTGACCAAAGTTAGAACCGCAATATTTTGAGGTTTTAAGGGGCTGAAAAAAAAAGAATAAAAAAAATAAAAAAAATTTTAAAAAAAGTGTTGACATTAGGTTTGCAAGGTAGTATTATAAACAAGCTGTCGCGAGCGGGGGCAAACAAAGACGGACAGAAACAAATAAGCTCACGGCTTTTTATTTCCCTAAAATAGGGAGTTTGAGATAGGTTAAACAAACCTAACAAATTGATCTTTAACAACAGAATAATGATGACAACCCCGAAAATTCTTTTTAAAAATGCTTGGTTAAAACAAGCGAAAATATTTTCGGATGAACAATCCAAACAACAGTAAAATTTGGAATGGTAAACGTTAACGTTTAACTATGACAAAGGATATAAACTTTATTTGAGAGTTTGATCCTGGCTCAGGATAAACGCTGGCGGCGTG
>JAILGP010000034.1 GCA_024696635.1 Eubacterium sp.
GTTACATCATCCTCTGTTGTATTTTCAACGCTGTAGCTCTTTGCTTCCCGCTCTTCGTTTACCACAGGTGAATCATCTATTCCATTTGCCGCATTATGAAGATAACTTGCTGTCTTTTGGCCAAATGCACCTAATAGCCTCCTCTCATCCTCTTTGGCAAGATCTCCTATAGTATATATATGCATCTCGACCAGTTTCTTGGCAAGAGCCTGACCGCAGCCAAAGAGCTCCCCTACAGGAAGGGGCCACATCTTATCTTCTATCTCATCTGGAAATAACGTATGAACCTTATCCGGCTTTTCAAAATCACTGGCCATCTTTGCACATAGCTTATTCCTGGCTATACCTACATTCACGGTAAAGCCCAGCTCCTCACGGATTCTATCCTTCATCTGGTATGCTAGCTTTATAGGATCTGGATAAAGACGCCTCATCCCGCTCATATCCATAAAGACTTCATCTATGGAAAATGACTGCATAAGGGGTGTGTATTCATTTAATATACTTTTGAAGGCATGTGACATTTTCTTATATAGGTGGAAATTAGGTTTCACAACTATAAGGTCGGGGCATTTACGAAGTGCTGTTGCAACGGGTTCACCGGTCACAATACCATACTTCTTGGCAGGTATAGACTTGGTGGATACAATACTTGTACGCCGGTCCGGATCACCACCAACACAAGATGGAACATTTCTTAAATCCAGAGTTTCCCCTCTCTCAAGGCGGTCCACTGCCTCCCAGGAAAGAAATGCACTATTCACATCCACATGAAATATCAGTCTGTCACTCATTCATCTAATTCTCCCAATAGCTAGATTCTAGAAATCACAATAATTACAGATTCCGACTCAGTTATCCTTATTTAATTTCTTTTTCTCCTTAAATCTGTCTTTGATTTCTTCCTTTGCTTTATCTACAACAGCCTTTTCTGAATCACTAAGTTTATTTTTCTTTTGCAGCAAGGTATATTCAGAATAATTTATTATTTTACTATAATAAGCATAATCATTTTTATTCAGAACATCACAGTATTGTTTTACAAATGTAAATTCAATACATTCACTTTTATATTCTTATAATAGTTTTCTCAAAATACCCACTATTTCTTTATAAGAAATGAAATCAAAAATATAGAGCAAAGCGTTCTTCCCTTAGGTATATGGTAAATCGCTAAACATAACATTTACCAAATAAGTGGAAACTAATGGCTCAACTAAATATTACATTAAACCCAAATTAAATACTACAATTACTTTCATATATCAACTATAAGCCTCTTTAGATATATTTTCACTGTTAATACCGTTTTCACCATTCTGGTGGAAGTAGAATTATTAGTGAAAAAAAAGAGCCCACGGAAGTACTTAACTCCCGCAGGCTGAAAACAACCTTTGTTTATCTAATTTCCACACTAGCTGATTCCTTCTTTGCCTCAGTGTCTTCTCTCTTCTTGCTATCTATCTCACTGCAGAGAAGACATATATTTGTACATAAGGTGGTAAAAAATCCACCATTGAATGGATTATAATTTTCAATTGTGATCATACTTAGGATGCATCCAATTACAAGTAATACAAGTGTTACTGTTACGATTTTGATTGATGTTGTTGTTTTCATAGTTTTTATCTCCTTTAGATATTTATATTATTTATTGCGATTTGTTTTGTATCTCTCGCTTACAAATACATAATATAATAATCCTGGAGATTGGTCGTTGGATTTACATTACAAATCCTTACAGTTTTGTAATGTAATAAATCTTTCTCCATTTGCTCAAGATAATAACCTTTTTCCGCAAAACCACTTATATTTCCCACATTGTGATATATTATGAAAGGCTTCATCAATTTTTGATATATGTCATATATCCCATACATTTGGATATGCCATTTCAATCTAAACAAATCCTATATACGATTCATCCAGGCATACGCAAGATCCGGCCAGAGTCCTATATCCTGACTCCAGGTCATATCCATTGGTGGAAGGTTCTCATCACTTGATGTATTCTCCTGATCATCAGGCTTCTTATCTGGGAACTGTTCCTCCAGTTCTTTTCGGCGCTGGTCCGATACATTTACACCCTTTCCAGACTTAACAGCAGCTACAGCTCTTTCCACCTGTTCCATAACATATTCGCCTCCGGCATTTGCTGAGAAGAATTTGTCTGATGGATAACTTATTCCATGGAAGCCTGTAGGGAATACATGGTGAGAAAACATTATGCCCTTTGCCCTAAGTGCCTCAGCCATGAGATAAGAGTTCTCAACTGGAACCGCATTATCTGTTGCCGTCTGCCATATAAAGCATGGTGGCGTATTCTCGCTTACCTGTTTTTCTAATGAGAAATAAGTAAGCTCCTCCTCTGAAGGCTCACTACCCAGAAGTGTCTGCATAGAATATTTATGTGTATATTCCCCTGATGTGATAACCGGATAAGAAAGTATAGCTCCATCCGGTCTGTTGCTAATCTTGGCATATTCCTCAGATTTATCATTTATATCTGCAAAATGTACCGCCAGGCTTCCAACTACATGTGCTCCAGCTGAGAAGCCACAGACAATAAGTCTCTTTTCTTCTATATTGTATTCAGCCCCATGCTTTCTTATAAATCTGACCCCTCTTGATATATCCTCAAGAGGCTGTTTCTTAAGTGGGACTGACATAGTAATATCTGTGGTATAGGTGAGGACGAAAGCATTTAGCCCTTTATTATAGAATACTTCAGCTATCATCTCTCCTTCGTGAGGTGCGCATAGACAGTAGCCCCCTCCCGGAACCACCAGTATGCAGTCTCTATTTACATCGTCCTCATCATGAATATAGCCATGAATATTTGGTACAAATCCGTAGGCTGCTTCATAATTATATTCGCCATCTTTCCATATGGTTTCCTTAAATTTCTTCATATAACCCCCAATAAAATGCCTTTTATTATCACTACACATACTAAGATTAATAAATATACCCCTCTAGATCCTCAATATCAGGATCAAAGTCTCCTTCTCTTTCCAGGGTGAATCTAATTCCCTTTAAATTAAGGCCACCATTCATGAATTTAAGTCTCATGACACTGGTTTTTGAACTGATCCATATCTTTCTTCTTATGGTCAGTTCTTCTCCGCCGCCATGGAAGGTGAAGCTTCCACTTGGAATTCCATGATAGTATACTCCCACAGGCATCTGTGAAAGTTCTGACAAATTAGAGCTTCCGATCATATCTATGAAGTAGCATCCTCTACGCTCAACATCAAGACCCATCACAAAGGATTTACCCTTCTGTGTATCTACATTAGAAAGATCTATGAAGCCTCCATCCTCAATCTTGAAGTATTCAACATTACTTGGATCCAGGCTCTCTCCTTCTTCCTTGTAATTTATTACTTCTACCTTATATGGTTCCTTGCAAAGTCTCTTCATTGCATTGGTATGCATGAGGACGCCGCATATATTTCCAGCCACCCTGACTAGCTGACCTCTTGTTATGTGGCCGCTTCTAAGGGCTTCCAGTGTATCATCTCCCCATTCGTCGCTTTCCGAATCCGGACATACGGCGTAGAAGTCATTCTGGGCAAGAACCAGTCTGGAAAAGCTTGTCTTATCCACATTTCCACCTATCTGACCTATGTTAGCCCACCAGTCCGTCATTACCAAGCCCTTGAAGCCCCATTCTTTTCTAAGAATATCCGTATTAAGATCGTGGCGTGAACTGGTCCAGATTCCATTTACAGGACCATAGGTTGTCATCACAGCATCTGCCCCTGCTTCCTTTACAGCAATTTCAAAGCCCTTAAGATATATCTCTCTTAGAGCTCTCTCTGAAATAATATTTTCCTCAGTATGTCTACGGGTTTCCTGATTATTTCCACAGAAATGCTTAAGAGTTCCTGACACTCCGCTCCTCTTAAGTCCTCTGATCTGGGCAGCAGCCATCTTACCTGTAATCAGTGGATCCTCGCTGAAATATTCAAAGTTTCTTCCATTAAGTGGATATCGGTGAATGTTCATTCCCGGTCCCAGAAGGAAATCCACGTCATTCTTATTCATTTCCATTCCAAGCATTGCGTAGAGCTCTGTGTTAAGGTCTGTATTCCAGGTGCAGGCAAGAAGAGTTCCGCTTGGAAGACTATATGCTCTGCAGCCCGAATCAAGTCTCATGCCACTAGGTCCGTCCGAGCAGCATCCGGCTGGTATACCCATCTCCTTAAGGTTTGGGCTGACACCGCCAAATGCAGCAGCCGTTCCAGCTGTAACCTTGATACTACCCATACCCTCGCCTCTTATGATCACTGCAAGGTCCTCATCGGAAAGCTGGGCAAGAAAATCCTCCATTGAAGCTCTGCCGTCTCTTACATCCTTTAACTTTATTCCCTTATCTCCGGTATATTCAGGAGCATAAGGTTTATCCGCCATTGCTTCCTGCATATCATTTACAGGCCATGCATCAACCCTCTCCTTCTGAAGCTTATATTGTCCATCCTCGTACCTTGGCTTTATCCTGTCAAATGCAACTGATGGAGCCATCTTACGACTAAGCTTTTCTATAAGAAGAGTCTCTTCCTGGACAAAGCTTCCTACTTTCTTTATGTCTCTAACGTTCTGGCCTATGTAGATTACATATTCTCCCTCTTCTAACACATATGAGGACTCATATCCAGTCACTCCCTTATCATCGTAGGATGCAAATGTATATGGTGAGATTTCCAGTGAAAGTCTTGTAGTCTGGCCCGGCTCAAGGGTGTCAGTCTTAAGGAATCCCACAAGACTTAGAGCCGGCTTACCCAGCTTTGCCTGTGGCTTTGATATATAGAACTGAAGTACTTCCTTACCTGCCATGCTTCCAGTGTTTGTCACCCGGGCAGATATAAAGAGCTTATTATTTGCGTCTTTGAATCCTTTATCTATAATATTCTTCTTACTTTCTTTTATTTCTTGACTTGTTACCTGACTTTCCTTATCTGTTTTTCCACCTGCCTCAATCCTGATTTCTCCAGGCTCCACCTCAAAGCTTGTGTATGAAAGTCCATAGCCAAAGGGATACATGACTGCATCCTTGCTAAATGTCTCGTAATAACGGTAACCTACATAAATATCTTCCTCATAGAAGTTTCTTTCAAGGTCACCAAAATTACCATAGGCTGAGGCATCCTCAATCCTATGGATGATTGTATCTGTAAGACGACCACTTGGGCATTCCTTTCCAAGTAGTATATCTACTGTACCAAGGGCTCCGATTTCTCCACCCTGCCATGCATAGAGTATGGCATCTGGAGATATTTCTGATATTTCTTCCATATCGAGAATAGCACTGACATTCATAACAAGAACCAGCTTGCTATACTTATTCCTTACTATTCTAAGCAGCTTTGACTCTTTTTCTGAAAGCTTGTAGGCTCCTCTTTCATCAATATAATCCTGCTCTTCTCCTGCAGTTCTTCCAATTATTACAAGGGCTGTATCAGACTCCTGCCTGCTTCTTTCCACAGTGTCCTCTGAAATATCCATCTCCTCCTGGGACCATGGTTCATTTCCGAATCCAACTCCCGGATCAAATGGATGATTACCCTCATATTCATCATAGATTTCAAGAAGGTCCTGGTTAAGGTTTATATTCTCAGCCTTAAGTCCCTCTATTATGGTCCAAACCTTTGGAACATTTACCATTCCCCCTGAGCCCGTTCCACTCTTATAATAATTATTCTGCATTCTTCCAAATACAGCTAATCTGCAATCCTTATTAAGGGGCAGTATATGTCCTTCATTTTTCAGAAGCACCACGCCTTCTCTAACAGCCTGCCTCGCCAAGCCATCATATTTTTCCCAATCAAGTATCATTTCCTTACCCTTTACCCTAATTTATTTTGTTTTTTATCCCTGATTATTATTGTGTTAATTTATTATGTTTATTATCCCTGTTTATTATTATGCTATTTTATTATC
>JAILGP010000038.1 GCA_024696635.1 Eubacterium sp.
CTTTTTAAGATTTGATGGGATAAATCAAAATGTGAATTGGCCAATCTTTATACTATTCTTCTTTGCCTTTCTGGTGCAGAGTGGGATGGAAGAAGTTGTTTGCAGGGGATATATATTTCATCGCCTAAGCGAGAAGATTAGCGTTAACATTTCAACTGTGATAAGCATTTTCTTTTTCTCGGTATTTCATTTTTCCAAGCTTTTTGGGGAGGGCTTCATCATCGGGATAATCGGTGTGTTAAATCTGATTCTGATTAGTGTGATATTCCTAGTGCTCACATGGTATGATAAAAATATATACTCAGCCATAGGTTTTCATTGGATTTGGAACTTTATGTTGTATAATGTTATAGGACTAAATTTAAGTGGAATAGAAGTAACAGACTCGCTTTTTAAGTTTTCGGTAGTAAATGAATTTTTAACTGGAGCTGGCTACGGAATAGAATCAAGTATTATAACAACATTTGTATGTAGCACTATTTTAATGGTAATAATACTTATAGAGAAGGGCAAGGTGAAAAATGATGGAATTCAATAATAAATTATATAGTCTTAGGAAACAGAAAGGTTTCTCTCAGGAAGAACTTGCCAATCGTCTAAATGTCTCAAGGCAGACTATCTCAAAATGGGAGGTCGGTGAATCAACACCAGATATGGAAAACTTAGTTGCTATTAGTGAACTTTTTGAAGTATCCCTGGATGAACTGGTACTGAATAGAACTCCGGAAGTACCAGAGAAGGCTGAGCCTTCTGAACAGATAGTCAGATCAGAGTTTTATAGTGATATAAAAGAAAATGTATTAACAGATGATAATAAAAAGAAAGCAAAGAAGGGACTTAAGATAGCGGCTATTGCACTTGGAGTCTTTGTTTTAATAGATATTATTTCGTTTATAGTTTACGTGGCGATTTTCGGCTTGCCGGGTTAAATCTTATCGAATACACCCCAAGCTAATAAGTGGGATAATAAAGGTTTTTTGGAATGGGAGGAATAGAGGAGTGGAACTATGGGACCTTTATGATAGAGAAGGAAATCGTACAGGAGAAGTCTGGGAAAGAAAATTCGGTAACTTCAGGCAGATTCCGGATGGAAGATATCATATGGTTGTAGATATACTTGTTCAGCATGTGGATGGTACGTTTCTGCTCACAAAAATGAGATGATAGTAAGGATGTTTATCCCGGCTTTTGGGAAGCAAGTGCAGGAGGGTCTGCCCTATCCGGCGAGGCCCCTCTTGAGGCTGCGAAGAGAGAGCTTCTGGAGGAAACCTATTCATAATAATGTACGTCAGATGTATACAGACTTTTGCTTATGTACAGAGAAAGTAAGAAGGGAAATTATAAGGTTAAAAGAACTTCCTTGGATTGAAACAGATGGTGAATGGATAGATAAGTGCATTAGTCAATGTCTATAAAGATATATCATAGTTGTTGCCTTCAATCGGTGTAATAAAAACCTGTTCATTTTCATTGAGCTGCTTTTTGAGTTTAAAAATCTGTGCTTTCGAAAGTGGTACAGTAAATTCGATTGATTCATTTGTAAATGCATTATTGTAAATACGGTTATATAGATTAGAAATAAAAAACAGCCAATCTGGATCGTTAGATGATTTGTTTTTTTCAGAAAGATAAAGATACCCATCACCTAAATAAAAAATCATTAATGCTGTACTTAATGCACATACTGGATTATCGATAATAGTTTGAGGTAAATCAAAGCCATCGTCCCAATTGTAGTTAAATGCGTAAATATGTAGCATTGTTGGGGCTGTACATGAAGATAGTATGTTTTTTGCATCTTTAAGAGACTTATTGTAAAGAAGGTCTTGGATTATTTCTGTATTCATTATTCTTTCCTCATCGTCTACTATGGTCTTCTGTCAAAGTATAAGTAGTATTCCTTGTGAAGGAGTGTAGTTGTTTATATATGTAAAAAAAATTATTTATAGAAAGAAGTTTTATTATATTCATTATAGGATTATACTTTATTATATAGTGGTCTTAATGAAATATAAACAAAAATGTAATGGATGAGGAATAATGCAGTGAAAACATACAGAGAAGTATTATGTCCAGATTGTCATAGAAAGTATATGACATATGTATATTCTGATGAATATGATGTTGTTATAGAATTAGAGAGTGGAACTCTGTATGGCTGGTCCGATAGTTGTCCTAAATGTAGTAACAACTTATTTGTTGAAGATAGAGTGTTAGAAGGGAAAAGAATGGAAGACTTTCCTGAAAAAAGTGTTCATCAGAGATTTATATTACGATAAATGAGGACATATATATGACTATTGATGAAATAAAAAATATATTACGAAGAAAAGCTGTAATATTTGAAACTGGCGGATTCAGACCTACGAATGAACCTGGAGAAAGCTGGATTGGTGCTGTAAAATGGAAAAAGGCAGAAGATACATTACCTAAAGATAAGGATGGTAATGAAATGCTTCCACTTGCCACGATATTTACGGAGAATTTAGGTGTACACCCTAAAGAAATAGAAAATGTAAAACTCATTAATGTATATATTTCTGAAAATGTATATGATCATTTGATGGACCTGGATGGTTATTTTATGGTTCAAGTGTATGATTCACTGGAAGGATTAGAACCATGCGCTTGGTTTAATGATCAGATTAAGGCTTTCCCCCTGAAAGCAAAAGAGATTGTTGATGATTTTCCTGAATGGGATGGAGGCATGGACCCTAAGATGGAAGATGAAATAATTAAGCATGAAGACGAAGAAGATATAGATTATTATGAGGATATTCATACAGAAGTTTATAGTATGCATAAAGTGGGTGGATATCCGGCATATATTCAACCAGGTAACTGGGACAAGAGATATGAATTTATATTTCAAATATCTTCAGATGAAAAAGCTAGATTTAACATAGTTGATTCTGGAAGCTTTTATTTCTTCTACAGTAAGGAATTGGATAATTGGGAAATGCAGTGTGACTTCTTCTAATTTGCTTTACGATGTAAAGGAGAGTGAAAGTGTAATATGGAATATACTTGTGATGAATGCTATGCATTGAGACAACCTCATATTTGTATTTGTATGAACTGTGGTAAGCAAACAATGATATCAGTAGTGAAAGGTATCACCAGCTAAAAGAATTAGACATTGAATGTGAGATAGATCCAGCCATGCCCGCAAGCTTGCTTGCAAGGGCATGGCTTTTGTTATTCGTGAGTGTTGCGAAGCAACACTGTTTATATATCTGAGCTTGGCGACAACATACATCGAGACTATACCATAGTCTCGATGAGTATATGAGGGCGAAACGGAGTCCTAATGTGTTATTGACCTATTTTTCTCTTTGATGTCCGTACTCTTGGTTTTATATTTTAATTCGAATTTAACTCGGTTTTAACTCGACATAAATGTTTTATGGAGTTATAATCGATTTAAACCTATATTAAGAAGGGAGTTAAAGATGCGAACAATTCCGTATAAAGAGGATTTGATCACTGAATTTAAAAGTGATTTAAAAAGATATCCGGATAATGACTTAATAGATGAAATTGTTGGTATGGCAAATACAAAAGGTGGAAATTT
>JAILGP010000080.1 GCA_024696635.1 Eubacterium sp.
AATACATTTGATATGAAAGTTATTTTTAATAAATATGCTAAAAAATCATAAGTAAAAAATAAATAGTAAAAAATAAATAGTAAAAAATAAATAGTAAAAAATAAATAGTAAATAATTAATAATGATCATACTAGAGGTTTAAAGATGAATATATTAGATGCTGAATTTGTAAAAGGTTTTATCCGTATGGCAAATGACGGATGGTTACTTGGATTTCATGAGAGAAATGGAGGAAATCTGACATATAGAATCAAGGATTCTGAGGTAGATGAAATAAAGGATAATTTTAAGCCAGGACAGTGGCAGGAAATAGGTACAGAGGTTAAGGACCTTGCTGGAGAATTCTTTATGGTTACTGGTAGTGGAAGATTCTTTAGAAATGCCGATATTCGTCCTGAGGAAACAACAGGAATTATTGAAGTAAGCGAGGATGGAACAAAGTACAGGATTGTATGGGGACTTATTAATGGTGGACGTCCAACATCTGAGCTTCCTTCTCATCTTATGAATCATGAAGTTAAGAAGAAACTTACAAATGGAAAATATAGGGTTATTTATCATGGTCATCCTGCAAATGTAATTGCCCTTACATTTGTACTTCCTTTAGAGGCAGAGGTTTTCACAAGAGAACTTTGGGAGATGGCTACAGAGTGTCCAGTTGTCTTCCCTGATGGTATTGGTGTAGTTCCTTGGATGGTTCCAGGAGGAAGAGAAATTGCTGTTGAAACAAGTAAGCTGATGGAGCTTTACGATGTTGTTATCTGGGCACATCATGGTCTTTTCGCAGCAGGTGAGGACTTTGATCTTACATTTGGACTTTTCCATACAGTAGAGAAAGCTGCAGAAATTCTGGTAAAGACATTATCTATGACATCAGCCAAGAGACAGACTATAATGCCTGATGATTTCCGCAGGCTGGCAAAGGATTTTAATGTGGAGCTGCCTGAAAGATTTTTATATGACAAGTAACAAATTATTAAAATATGTGTTTGTTAACCTATGAATCTATAACAAATTTGGTATAAGTATTTTGAGGTGAATCATGGATTTAAAATTAAAAAATAAAGAAGAGTGTACATTTGATGCCGTAAGTCTTGGTGAGGTTATGCTTAGACTTGATCCGGGAGAGGGACGTATTCGTACAGCAAGAAGCTTCCGTGCCTGGGAGGGTGGCGGAGAATATAATGTTGTCCGTGGTCTTAGAAGATGCTTTGGACTTAAGACTGCTGTTATAACTGCATTTGCTGATAATGAGGTTGGAAGGCTTATGGAGGATTTTATCCTTCAGGGTGGTGTAGATACTTCACTTATCAATTGGAAAAAGACAGATGGAATCGGACGCCTATGCAGAAATGGTCTGAATTTTACTGAAAGAGGATTTGGAATCCGTGGCGCAGTTGGATGCTCAGACAGGGCCAACACAGCTATATCACAGGCCACTCCTGATGATTTCAATTTTGATTATATATTTGGGGAGCTGGGTGTAAGATGGCTCCATACTGGTGGAATCTATGCTGCTTTATCAGAGCAGTCCTGCGAAACAGTTCTTGCTGCAATCAAGACAGCAAAGAAGTATGGAACAATCGTATCCTATGACCTTAATTACAGACCTTCCATGTGGAGCGCAATCGGCGGACATGCCAAGGCTCAGGAAGTAAATAAGGAAATCGCAAAGTATGTAGACGTAATGATCGGAAATGAAGAGGACTTCACAGCCTGCCTTGGTTTCCAGATTGAAGGAAATGACGAGAATCTTAAGAGCCTTAATATTGAAGGCTATAAGAAAATGATAAACGAAGCTGCAAAGACATATCCTAATTTCAAGGCTGTAGCAACAACCCTTAGAACAGTTAAGACTGCTACTGTAAATGACTGGTCAGCTCTTTGCTGGGCAGATGGAGAGATTTATAAGGCAGCTCAGTATGATGGACTTGAGATAATGGATAGAGTAGGCGGTGGCGATTCATTTGCATCAGGACTTATTTATGGTCTTATGGCTACTGGAGATCCTGAGAAGGCTGTTAATTACGGTGCAGCACACGGAGCACTTGCCATGACAACACCTGGTGACACAACTATGGCATCAAAGTCAGAGGTTGAGGGAATCATGAGTGGAGCTGGTGCAAGAGTAAAGAGATAACTAATAAAAGCTTGTTGGAAATCTTGAAAAGGCAAACAAAATGGCAAAAATTGAGTGAATTGTTTGCCGGACAGTATAAAAAGCTTGCTATCAAAGCTGGAAAGGCTGACAAAATGATGGAAATTAAGCCAATTGTTTGCCGGACAGCATAAAAGATAAGAAAAACAGATTTTATAAGGAGAATACAATGGAACTAAGAACAGCGGCATCACCAAGAGATGTAAAGCATTATACAACAGAGAGACTCAGAGAAGAGTTTCTGATAGAAAAGGTGTTTTTTGAAGATGAGATAAAGCTGGTTTATAGTCATATTGATAGAATTATAACCGGAGCTGCTATGCCCGTGAATAAAGAGCTTGTTCTTGAAGCAGGAGATGAATTGAAGGCTAAATATTTCCTGGAAAGACGAGAGATGGGTGTTATCAATATTGGTGGCGACGGAATAATAATAGTGGACAACAAGGAATATGAAGTTGCCCACAGAAACGGAATGTATATCGGAATGGGTGGGAAAGATATAAGATTTAAGGCTTTAATTCCAAGCCATCCTCCTAAGTTCTATATTAATAGTGCGCCTGCTCACTCCGTATACCCAACCGTTCTTATTAAGGTTGATGGACAGCCTGAAGAGGGTGTAGTAATAATCAAGGATGAGAATAAGAAAGAACTTGGCTCGCTTGAAAAGGCAAACCACAGAACTATATGCAAGTATATCCTTCCTGGACAGGTTGAAAGCTGTCAGCTGGAAATGGGAATGACTCATCTTGAACCAGGTTCGGTATGGAACACTATGCCATGTCATACACATGATAGAAGAATGGAGGTATATCTCTATTTTGAAATTCCTGAGGATGCATTTGTTATGCACTTCATGGGAGAGCCACAGGAGACAAGACATATAGTAATGAGAAATGAACAGGCAGTCATATCTCCAAGCTGGTCAATTCATTCAGGATGTGGATCACAGAATTATACATTTATCTGGGGAATGGTTGGAGAAAACCAGGACTTTGATGATATGGATGATGTGAGAAATCAGGATTTGATGTAATAATAGTAGAAAAGAAAGAGAGGGGAATAAAAAATGAGTGATTTTCTTCAAAGATTTGCGCTTACTGGTAAGGTGGCATGGGTTACAGGTGCTTCCTATGGTCTTGGATTTGCTTATGCTAAGGCATTTTCAGAGGTTGGTGCAAAGGTTGTATTTAATGATATAAATCAGGAACTTGTTGATAGAGGAATTGAGAATTACAAGGCTGCAGGAATTGAGGTTTATGGTGCGGTTTGTGATGTTACAAAGGAAGACCAGGTTGAGAAGTTTGTAGCTGATGTTACAGACAAGGTTGGACCTATCGATATCCTCGTAAATAATGCAGGAATCATAAGACGTATTCCTATGCATGAGATGTCAGTTAAGGATTGGAATCTGGTTATTGATATTGACCTTACTGGTCCATTTATCTGTTCAAAGGCTGTTATTCCTTCAATGATTGAGAGGGGCGGCGGAAAGATTATAAATGCCTGCTCCATGATGAGTGAGCTTGGTCGTGAGACTGTTTCTGCTTATGCAGCTGCAAAGGGTGGTCTTAAGATGCTTACAAAGAATATCTGCTCAGAGTATGGACAGTATAATATT
>JAILGP010000087.1 GCA_024696635.1 Eubacterium sp.
ACCCTTATTGTACCAAACCGCCCCGAAAAAATCAATTACATAGGAGGGATTTCCTTGACCGTTGATACCAAAGAGGTAGTTACCACGATTGCCTATATGATCGGTGTCCGAATGTCGGCACTCACCGCAAGCTATGGGGAAATGTGCCGAGCTGATAGCAGGGCTCAGAGCCAACCGTGATGCCATTTACTTGATTATATTGAATACACTAAAATCATCAGTAAATTATTGGGAAAACCTGTTATCGAATAATTGACTATTTGTGCAAAATGTGGCATAATGTTAGTATCTATATTTAGATGTAATTACGTCTTGAAAGATGTTTTTATATATGGCAAAAGCTGCGAAAAAAAGATGTTCAGGTTTCCCTTGAAACTGTACTGTGGAACTATCCTCGCTTTATGAGAGCCGGCTACTCTGTTACGCCGCCTGTGGCTAATGCCAACTATGCGTGGATATTGCATATGCTGTCTAAGCTCGATGTAAATCACGGTGTTGCAGGCTTTCTGCTTGCGAATGGTGCGCTGAATATCGGTGATGCTGAAGGTACGCTCCGTAAGGAAATATTGGATCGTGACCGTGTTGAAGCAATCATTGTTCTTCCTCGTGATATGTTCTACAATATCAGTAATTTGAAATGTGTACAGAATTAGTTGCTTCAAATCATCTTCGATATATGATAAAATTTAGACAAAATAATATGGTTTTAATAGATTGTGTTGATTTCTATGATGAATATACTCTATTAAGATTATATTATATTTTTTGCTCATACTATTCGCATACAAGAACAGAGAATTAATACGTTAAATGCGAGGATAAAGATTTATGGAATATTTAACAACAGCTGAATTTTCAAAAATATGGAAGATATCGCAAAGGAGAGTTGCTATCTACTGTAAAGAAGGACGAATTCATGGAGCTATATTAAAGGGGAAAATATGGCTTATACCTAGTGAGACAAAGAAACCGGAGGATCCAAGAAAAAGTAAAAAAGGGGGTTGACATGGCTATATTAAGTAAAAAACAAATGTCAGAAGAAGATATAAAACTTAATTATATTACTCCAGCTGTACAACCGACATGGCTTGGACATATTACGATGGAAACTAAGATTACTGATGGAAGAATAAACTTGAGAGGTAATATGGTTTCTCGTGGAAAGCCTAAGTTTGCTGATTACTTGCTTTATCTAAATGATGGGAAGCCTATTGCTGTAATAGAGGCTAAAGATAATAATCATACGGTTTCTCATGGTCTTCAGCAGGCTATGACATATGCGCAGATGATGGATATTCCATTTGCATATTCTTCAAATGGGGATGCTTTTTATGAACATGATTTCCTTACTGGGAAAGAGACATTAATTGAATTAGATAAGTTTCCTTCACAAGAAGAACTGTTTGCTAGGTATTATGCAGAGGTTAATGGTGGATGTGGGTTTAACGAAAATGAACGAAAAATAGTAGAACAGCCATATTATTCATCTCAGAATACGTATCCTCCAAGATATTATCAGAGAAATGCTGTAAATCGTACTGTCGAGGCAATAGCGAGAGGGCAGGATAGACTACTTCTTGTTATGGCAACTGGAACTGGAAAGACATATACAGCATTCCAAATAGTATATAGACTTCTACGTGCTGATATTAAGAAGAGGATATTATATCTGGCTGATAGAAATATTTTAGTGGATCAGAGTATCCTTCAGGATTTTGCTCCACTAGAGAAGACTACTTATAAGGTTGATTTCTCTGACAAGGAGTGTCTAAACAAGATGGCTTCTCATGAGGTGAACTTTGCTCTGTATCATCAAATGGTTGGTCAGAATGATGAGGAGCATTTCAGACAGATCCCATCAGGATATTTTGATTTGATTATTGTTGATGAGTGCCATCGTGGAAGTGCAAAAGAAGATAGTAACTGGCGTAAGGTTCTGGAGTACTTTAATTCTGCAACTCAGATTGGCATGACTGCTACGCCAAAAGAAAGTGAGACTGTATCAAACATTGATTATTTTGGCGAGCCAGTATACACATATAGTCTAAAGCAAGGCATTGAAGATGGTTTCTTGGCTCCATTTAAGGTTATAAATGTTACACTTGATATAGGTGATGGCTGGAGACCATACAAGGGGCAGAGAGACCTGTTTGGTAATGAAATAGAAGATCGTATATATAACAATCGTGATTTTGATTATCCGAATGGAGTTATTCTTGAAGATCGTATAAATGAAGTAGCAAATGAAATTACAGAATATCTTAAGGCTACTGGAAGAATGCAGAAGACAATAGTATTTTGTGCAACTGAGGATGCTGCAGAACGAATGCGTATTGCTCTTGTAAATCTTAACAATGATATGGTTGCGGAGAATCCTGACTATGTTGTTCGTATAACTGGATCAGATTTGTATGGCAAGAGTAAACTTGATTATTTCATTTCTGTATCTTCAGAATATCCTGTAATTGCAACTACTTCAGAACTGCTTTCAACTGGAGCAGACTGCAAGATGACTAAGCTGATAGCTTTGGATAAGTATATTGAAAGTATGACAACATTTAAGCAGATTATTGGGCGAGGAACTCGTATTCGTGAGAAAGAGGGAAAGACTCACTTTGCTGTTATGGACTTCAGAGGAGTGACTAAGCTCTTTGCGGATCCTGATTGGGATGGACCTATTGAGCAAGATGAGAGATTTCATCATAATGGTACAGAGTATCATCGACCAGTTGAATACTCAACAGATCCTGATGATTCGATTGTAATGGAAGAAAGTCATTATGGCACTCCTATAGTAAGTAAAGATGGATGCAGAGTAAAGGTTATAAATAAAACTGTTTCAGTATATGATGCTAATGGTCGACTTCTGCGGCAGGAAGATATAATAGATTATACAAGGACAAATATCAAGGGAGAGTATGCTTCTCTATCTGACTTTATCCGCAAATGGAAAGCTTCTGATAAGAAAGAAGAAATACGTAAGGCCCTTGCAGAAATGGGCATTGATCTTGAAGCCCTGAAGAAGGATCAGAATATGGCTGATGTAGATGATTTTGACTTCATCTGCTATGTTGCATACGGTCAGAAGCCACTCACGAGGGCAGAGAGAGCCAATAATGTAAAGAAGAGAGATTTCTTCTCTAAATACTCTGGGGATGCCCGTGCGGTGCTTGAAATTCTTTTGGATAAGTATATGAATCAGGGTATCACTGAAGTTGAAGATATCAAGGTTCTTTCCTTGGCTGATTTTGCAAATTATGGAAAACCTGCAAAGATAGTGAAACTCTTTGGTGGCAAGGTTCAGTATGAACAGGCTGTAAGAGACCTTGAGTCTAACATCTATACGGATGTTGGATAGGTGATTAAAGGATTTATCGCTTGAACAGTTAAGAAAAATATCAGGTTTTGGAACAGTATCTGCTCAGAAAACTTTAGTATATATAAAATACCGTGACGAAGCTTATTTGGGACGTTAATATATAGGAGGATCATTATGGATGCTCATAAGGCATTAATCAAAGACATATTTAATGGGTCAACATATGTTGAAGTTCCGTTTTTTCAAAGAAGTTATGTTTGGAAAGAGGATCTTTGGGAACGTTTACTTCAGGATATGGAATTCGTTGTAAAAACAAGAAAGCCTCATTTCCTGGGTTCAATAATATTGAAAGAAGGTGCAAAACCAGACTCGAGTGAGAAGGTTTCGTCTATATTGACTGTAGTAGATGGGCAACAAAGACTTACGACATTTCTTATTTTTTTAAAGGTATTATGCTTGAAGATGGGGCAGACTGCATTATTTGATTTTCAATTTAGAATTATGGGTGAGGGTATCGCTCTTCATCACGGAAAAAATGATGTGGACGCTTTTGAAAGAGTAATGTCTCTAGATAAACCAGACATGATAGATAATCCTGAACCAGCATCCAGGATTATTGAAGCATATAACTATTTTGTTAATAACATAAATCCATCGCTGCTCGATATTATGACAATAGAGACCAATACTCAATTTGTAAGAATTGATCTGAATGCGGATGAGGATGAACAGCAGATATTTGATACAATAAACTCCCTTGGGGTAAATCTTACGACCTCTGAACTCTTGAAGAATTATTTCTTTAGTCGAGATACCATCCAAGAGTATGAAGAAAAATGGGCTTCAGTTTTTGAGAAGGATGATGAAGCTAAATTATATTGGGATCAGGAAATAGAAGTTGGTCGTTCAAAAAGAGCTATGATTGATATTTTCTTTGATGCCTATTTTCAGATATTTATTCAAAATAAGAAGTACAATATTGCCGTCGAAGATAGGCTTTATTATGCGCGCATAGATAATCTAGCGCAGTCGTATCAGCACTTTATTAAGAAATACTGTGGTAATGATAAGAATGTGATTCTATCACAACTAAAAGAATATGCATTATGTTTCATGAGGGCATTTCGCCCAGATGCTTGCGAAAGTAGCCTGCCTGCTGCATATGGAATGGAAAGAATTAATATAGTTATCTTTGGATTGAAAACAACCACACTTATACCATATATCCTATATTTGGTAAAGAATGTGGATAATCAGGCAGAATTTAATAAAATATGTGAAATCCTTGAATGTTTTATTATGAGACGTATGGTAATCCATGAGACAACAAAAAACTACAATAATTTCTTCACGTCTCTAATTTTGAATGCTACTCTGACTGTAGATACTCTTAAGGATAGGATTAAGAATGCGAGCGAATCAACAACTTATATTCCAGATGATGCAGCTCTGCTAGAAGGATTTAATACTTCAAGACTTACTAATCTTCAAACTAAAGGTATACTATATATGCTTGAAAGTCGAATTCGACCTTCAAATGCATCAACGGCATTGTTAGGCTTTAATGGATATAGCCTTGAGCATTTAATGCCAAAGAAGTGGCGTAATAATTGGCCTGCTTGTGTTTCGGATGATCTTGCAAGGAATAGAGACATAAAACTTCTTACTCTCGGGAATTTAGCAATAATAACCCAGTCGTTGAATGCTTCAATAAGAGATGCTGATTGGGATACGAAGAAAAAAGGCAAGGGAGATAATAAACCTGGTCTAGAAATGTGCGCAGGCGGATTACATACTCTTTATAGTGTTTTGGACAAAGAGAAATGGGACGAAGATGAGATAATAACTCGTGCATCCTGGTTGTATAATCAGGCAAAGGAAGTATGGAAAACTATATAATGATAATAATATACTTCAAAACGAGATGTAACTAATGGCTTATATATGATAGCGGAAGAAAGATATAGATTACTAGTTAAGAAATAATGATGAAAGAGGACATAGTTTTATGGCAATGCAATCAGGTTTTATAAAGAGAATAAGAGATATTATGCGTATGGATGCCGGTATCAACGGTGATGCTCAGAGAATTGAGCAGATGGTTTGGATGCTGTTTCTGAAGGTCTATGACGCTAAGGAAGACGATTGGGAATTGAATGAGGATAATTATGTATCTATCATTCCTGAAGAGTGTAGATGGCGTAACTGGGCACAGGCAGATGATAACGGTCACGCTATGACCGGCGATAAGTTGCTTAACTTTGTAAACAATACTCTTTTCCCAACACTTAAGGAATTAACTGTAACACCAGATACACCTGTTAAGAAGGCTATAGTAAAGTCTACATTTGAAGATGCAAATAACTACATGAAAGATGGAGTATATCTTCGTCAGGTTATAGATGTTATTGATGAAATAGAGTTCGATGATGTTAAAGAAAGTCATGCATTTGGTTTCGTTTATGAGGAAATACTTAGAGAACTTCAGGGGGCAGGATCTTCTGGTGAGTTCTATACTCCAAGAGCTGTAACAGATTTTATGGCACTTATGATACAGCCTAAGCTTGGTGAGAAAATGGCAGACTTTGCTTGTGGAACAGGAGGTTTTATTACATCATGGCTCGGTCAGTTACAGAAGCAGGTTAAGGATACAGAGGCAAGAAAACAGTTTGATGATAGTATTTATGGTGTGGAGAAGAAACCATTTCCATATCTTCTATGTGTTACCAATATGCTTCTGCATGATATCGAAGTACCAAATATTTATCACATGAACTCTCTTAAGCATAACCTTTTAGACTATACAGATGATGATAAGTTCGATGTTATTCTAATGAATCCTCCATACGGTGGTCATGAGGACAAGTCCATTCAAGGATTTTTCCCGGCTGATCTTGCTTCATCAGAAACAGCAGATCTCTTTATGTCTGTTATTATGTATCGATTGAAGAAGAATGGAAGGGCTGCGGTCGTTGTTCCTGACGGATTCCTTTTGGGGCTTGATAATGCCAAGGTGGCGATAAAAACAAAATTGCTTACGGAATTTAACCTGCATACTGTTATCAGATTACCGGGATCCGTATTTAGCCCTTATACCTCCATATCAACAAATCTTTTATTCTTTGATAATAGCAAGGCTACGACTGAAACATGGTTCTATAGGGTGGATATGCCTTCTGACAGAAAGCACTTTTCCAAGACAAAGCCTATGGAATTAAAGCATTTCGATGATGCAATAGCTTGGTGGAATGATAGAAAAGAAATAGAACTTGAAGATGGACCCAAGGCACAGAAGTTTACTGCAGAATATCTTCTTAAGGAACAAGGCTGTAATATTGATCTTTGTGGATACCCGTATGAGGAAGAAGAAGTATTGGATCCACTTGATACAATCAGAAACTATCAGGAAAAAAGAACTACTCTTAATGCTGAAATAGATAAGGTTCTTGCTGAACTTGAAGCATTACTTTCGGGAGGTGTTGCGGAATGACACCCGAACAATTAAAGGCAAGCATTATACAGTGTGCTATACAGGGAAAACTTGTTGAGCAAAAAGATGTGGAAGGAACAGCAGAAGAATTATATCAGCAGATACAGAAGGAAAAACAAATACTTATAAATGAAGGAAAGATTAAAAAAAGTAAAACTCTTCCTGCCATTTCAGAGGAAGAGGTTTCTTTTGATATTCCTGATAGTTGGAAATGGATACGTCTTGGGGAGATAGTGGAAATCATAAGCGGTGTATCTTACGACAAGAAAGATGTTAGTAAAGAAGGTATTAGGATTTTGCGAGGGGGTAATATACAATCCACCCTAGTAAAAGCAGAAGAAGATGATGTTTTCTTACCAACAGAATATTATGATGATTCTAAACAGGTAAGAATAGGTGATATTATCTACGTCGCGTCAACAGGAAGTAAAGCTGTTATTGGAAAACCAGGTTTTATTGACAATGATTTCCCTGATACGCTTATAGGGGCATTTCTACGGATATGCAGACCTGTTAGTATAAAATACACGGAATACCTTAAGATTATTTTTTCTTCGGAATATTATCGAAAGCATATAAGGGATTTGGCGCAAGGGACAAATATAAATAATGTTAAGGAAAGTTATGTTACAGAACTTGCTATTCCCTTACCGCCATTGGAAGAACAACACCGAATCGTAGCCAAGATAGAGAAACTCCTTCCATATGTTGACCGCTATGCCGAGGCTTATGAGAAGCTGGAACAGTTCAACGCTAAGTTTCCGGAGGACATGAAGAAGTCTATACTTCAGTATGCTATTCAGGGCAAATTGGTGGAGCAAAGACAGGAAGAAGGAACGGCTGAAGAACTGTATCAGCGGATACAGGAAGAAAAGCAGAGGCTGATCAAGGAAGGAAAGATAAAGAAAGAGAAGCCTTTAGCAGAGATTACAGAGGATGAGATTCCATTTGATATACCTGAAAGCTGGAAATGGGTAAGGGTATGTTCAGTTGGAGTAACACAAACTGGAAACACACCCCAAAAATCTCATCCGGAGTATTTTGGAAATTATGTTCCATTTTTGGGACCTGGGGATATTCAAAATGGAAATGTCAACTATGATAATCAGGGACTTTCCGAAGAAGGAAAAGAATATGGTCGTGTTACTCCGTCAGATTCTGTATTACAAGTATGCATAGGCGGTAGTATAGGAAAATGTGCGTTGGTTGACAGAGAAGTAACCTTTAACCAGCAAATCAATTCTATCTACCCTTTAATATCTGATTGCAAGTATGTTTATTATGTTTTAGATAGTTATTATTTTAAGGACTATATGAAGGAGAACTCAGGAGGAACAGCAACACCTATTATTAACAGAGGACTGTGGGATGCGATAGTCATACCGTTACCGCCGCTTGAAGAACAACATCGTATTGTTGCCAAAATAGAGGAACTCCTTCCGTTCTGTGAAAGGTTAGTGAAATGAAAACAATAGCTCTACGCTTTGGAGAACATTTTTCGCCTGAATGCGGGACTATTTCGGCACACGAAGAGATAATCGAAAAGCTAGGATATGTCTGGTATGGAAAGATGGGCTCCAAAATATCGGAAAAGATGATAAAAGAAATAATGGCATCGGATAGTCCAAGAATATTGCTCATTAGAAGTGGAAAGGCTGAAAGGTATTGGGCTGAAGTTAAAGAAATTCAGTGTGGAGTGCCTGAAAAAGAAGCTATTCCTGAGTATTATAGAGATACTGCGGGAACATTCAAAACATGGTTTAAGATTGAGAAATTTGTTCTTGCTGATAAGGATGTTATGAGTAAGTGCGTGGTAGCATCATCAGGAAAGATCCTTAGTGAAGCATCTAAACATAGTATGAGTCCATATTTTATAATAAACTCCCCTACCGGTTAGAAAGAAAAAAATAAAAAGGAGTAGGATGTTTCATGGCTGAATTGTCAATAAAAACTATTATTGAGGCAGGAAAAAAGTCTCTTAAAGATAAGAATTATTGGAGCGCTTTGGTAGTGGCACTTACATTACCCTCCATGTGTTCAAGAGTTGAATATGGAGACGAAAAATATAAAGGTGATAACAGAAATGATGAAAATGGTATATGGTATGAGGATAACAGAGGCATAGTACATTGGCATGATAAGAAAGCCTATGTTAAATGGTGCAATGAATGGATGAGTCTGGGATCCAGATCAACCGTTGGGGGGAAACTTGTCAAAAATGAATACTATAAGGATGGATTTCTCGTATCCATTATAGGCGAGAACTATGCTGAGAAGTTTTATGAAATGCGATGTAATCTCCTTCATCAATGTGAAACTGACATAGAGCACGGTTC
>JAILGP010000092.1 GCA_024696635.1 Eubacterium sp.
AAGCCCCACCAGAATTGAAACCCTTAGTTCCTTCCATACAGCCTTAAAATAATCAGAAAGCCCTATTTCATCCACCGCCATACCTCTTATGACAAGAGTTGAGCTCTGAGTTCCACAGTTACCGCAGGTTCCTGTAATCATGGGCATAAGAGCAACCAGAAGGGGCATAGTTTGAAATGCAATCTCATATTTTTCTATTATGGTTCCTGTAAGCATGGAAGATATCATCAGAATAAGAAGCCAGGGAAGACGATTCTTAACATGCTGAAATACTGAGGTATCAAAATAGCTCTTATCCTGCGGCATCACAGCAGCCATCTTCTCAAAGTCCTCGGTGGTCTCTTCTGTAATTACGTCGATAGCATCATCGACAGTTACGATACCAACCAGACGATTTTCCTGATCCACAATAGGTATTGTAGTCAGATTATACTTGGCCATGGTCTTGGCAACCTCTTCCTGGTCATCTAGTGTCTTGGCGGAAATGATATTGGTCTCCATCAAATCCCCAATAAGAGTATCTGTATTAGTCAGGAACATATCCTTAAGACTAACTGTACCCTGAAGCTTTCTATGAGGATTTATTACATAACAGGTATATATATCCTCTTTTTCATCTGCAGTTCGTCTTATTCTCTCAAATGCATCTGCCACTGTCATATCATTTTTAAGACTCATATACTCAGTTGTCATAACAGATCCTGCACTATCCTCAGGGTATTTCAGAAGCTCATTAATCTCTTTACGTGTTTCTGAATCCGCATGGCGAAGTATCTTATTAACAACAACAGCAGGCATTTCCTCAATAAGGTCAACCGCATCATCAATGTACATCTCATCAATGATTTCTTTTATTTCTCGTTCGTTAAATCCTCTGATCAGAGTTTCCTGTTCCTCCGGCTCCATTTCCGAAAATACTTCCGCAGCCTCCCCCTTTGGAAGAAGTCTATAAAGCAGAAGCAGCTTTTCTTCAGGCACCTCACCCAGAAGCACAGCAATATCTATGGGATTCGCCTCTTTTAGGATATCTCTAAGCTCTGCAAACTTTCTATCCGAAAGAAGACCCATCACCAGTTCCACATCAATTCTGTTCTCATCCATGACAGAACCTCCCGTCCTATATTTTGACAGAAAATTCTCATCACAACTAAAGCCCTATCCTAATAAAAAAACTTGACATGACTTGAAGGAAATGATTAATTTTCCGTCCATATTCCTTATAAAAAAGCATAAGTGATAATCTGTGCATTGATTCGCGTCATAATCCATTCAAGTCACCTCCTTTATATCTGTAAAACTCTTAATAATTTATATTTACCAGGCCTGATCTACCTCTTCAACCTTTATCAGATTTGTATTTCCACTCACTCCATTTGTACCGCCACCGGTAATAACAATTTTATCACCCTTTTGAAGTCCCAGAGCTGATACCGCCTCTCTCTCGGAATTACGGAACATTTCCTCCATGCTGTCATAGACACCACACATAACAGGAGTAAGACCCCAGGAAAGGTTAAGCTTTCTCCATACCTTTGCAGAGGTTGTTACACCAATTATATCAACAGGACATCTGAAACGGCTTACCATTCGGGCAGTTCTTCCACTAAGGGAATTAACTATTATACACTTAGCATCTACATCTATTGCCATAGTACAAACTGTATGTGATATAGCATCAAGTGTACTTCTAACCTCAAAATCCGCCTCGCGGAATCTCTTTTTATAATGAATCTTTGACTCTGTAAACTCTATAGTCTGAACCATAGTCTGAAGAGCCTGTACAGGATACTTACCAGATGCAGTCTCGCCAGAAAGCATAACTGCTGAAGTTCCATCATAAACCGCATTGGCCACATCAGATATTTCTGCTCTGGTTGGTCTTGGATTCTTGATCATGGATTCCAGCATCTCAGTTGCAGTAATAACTCTGACACCCAGCATACGGCACTTGGATATAAGATACTTCTGAACAGGTGGAA
This sequence comes from Eubacterium sp., assembly GCA_024696635.1. Classification (GTDB taxonomy): domain Bacteria; phylum Bacillota; class Clostridia; order Lachnospirales; family Lachnospiraceae; genus Eubacterium_Q. The sequence goes on from JAILGP010000092.1 coordinate 1,980, forward strand.
CCTCTACTCCAGGAATCTCTACTCCAAGATCACCTCTCGCAATCATGATACCATCTGAAAGCTGGCAGATTTCTTCAATATGATCTACTCCAGAACGATTTTCAATCTTAGCAATGATTTCAACATCCCTACCACCATTCTCATCCAGGAAGTTTCTCATTTCCTGAACATCCTTTTTGCAGGATACAAAGGATGCCGCAACATAATCTGCACCATTCTGAATACCAAAAAGCAGATCATCCTTATCCTGTTCACTGAGGAAAGGCTGATCTAAAACCTTGTTAGGAAAATTCATGGACTTTTTATCAGAAAGAACACCACCGGCAAGACATTGGCAGATTGCATTTGAGCCTTCCAGCTTCTTGACCTCAAATATAACAAGTCCATTATTAACAAGTATTTTGTCACCAATCTCAAGATTATCAATCAGTCCCTTGTAGCTGACAGATACTCTTTCCTGATTTCCAATAACCTCATCAGTAGTAAATGTAAATGTATCTCCCTCCTCCAGGGTAATAGATCCATTCTCAAAGGTCCTTATTCTATATTCAGGACCCTTTGTGTCAAGCATAATAGCAATAGGCTGTCTAAGATCAGAACGAACCTTCTTGACCAGATCAAATTTTCTCTTATGCTCTTCATGACTTCCATGAGAGAAATTAAGTCTGGCTACCGCCATTCCCTCTTCCACCAGCTTACGCAATGTTTCTTCATTATCGCTGGCAGGACCAATTGTACATATAACCTTTGTTTTTCTCATATCATTTCCTCAATATTATATTTATTACAGACTAAATAAGTAGGGCATTATATCAAATCCCCTACTTATTCTTTTAGTACCAAATTAACTTTGCCACTCAATTATACACTTTTTAAATAAAAATGTCACAAAAAAGCATATATATTTAATTTTTTTTTAAATCACTTATTAAACGCTTACCAAAAACCAGGCAAAAGCCTAAAAACCATGGCTTCCGAAGGATGAGCTTCCGCCACCTCCGCCGCCGCCTCCGCCGCCTCCGCCGCCGCCACTGCTACCGCCTCCGGAGGATTCTCGAGGACTATATACCTTTGTAGTATGTGAAAAGACTTTATCAAATCCAGAATTACTTTGTCTAACCTGAATAGCCGCCAGAAGCTCTTTTTCTGATGCAGTCGAACCACTTGATGCAGTTTTTACAACAAAATACCCTATCAGAAGTCCTAAAACTATAGCCAGAAATACATTACTTGTGATTCTCATAGGCTGAGCTATCTTACCTCCGCCATAAACACGGAGGGCCTGCCTATAGGCATTACTTGCACAGCTATAATAATCGCCATCAGATGCATATGTATATACATTATCCATTATAGAATTAATCTTCGATGAAGATATTTTCTTAGAAAAATGATTTGCTTCAGAACCACCTGTATAAATAGAAATTTCTCTATTCTGCATATCTATCAGCATAAGCATTCCACTGACAGAATTATCACCATAGAGTTCTGCATAGAGTTCTGCCGACTTCTGCCTAGGAAGTGCATCTGTTTCGGACAATGAATAAAAAAGTACATTTCCATAATCCGTAAGATCCTGCATATCATATATAAGCATTTCTTCTTCCTCTGTTGAAAGAAGGTCTGCCTGATCAAAAACAAGGGCCTCATACCCGGATTCTTCATTTTCATAAGAGGCATCAGCATCACTCTTTGCCGCCCTTACAGGAATTAATGTAGCCGAAAATGTTATAACAAGGGCAAGTATCAGGCATATAAATCTAAGTCCTTTACCCTTAGCCGCTTTGATAATTATATTACTTAGCACCATCATCACCTCCATGATACATCTCAAACTGAGGAAGTGGTCTCATGGCTATATAATTATAGCTTGCCATCATATCAATTATGTTAAACACCATACATATCATGGATATTACAGCTATAGCATAATATATAATATCCTGTGGTGGATCCCAGAAGCTTACAATCATTACAAGTCCCATAGCTACACAGGTAAATATGGTTGTAGAAAAACGCTTAGGGGCCTTCATACTCTTTATCTTCTTAGTGGAAGAAGTTGTAAGTCCTATAGATACAAGAAGAACTATAAATGCTATAAATCCACAAACCTTGTCTATACTTATACTTCCAATTCCGTTAGAAATAATTCCCATTATCTCTGGAAGAAGAAAGAACAAAGCCACAAGGCTGATACCAATAATAAAAGATAAAACCAGAGTATTATTTTTCTTCTTGTCCTTATTTTTATTTTTATCATTATCAGTTACAGTATAGGTTCCCTGTCCTGAATTTGCAGTCTGATTAAAATTGGCCCCCTTCTGAGCTTTTAGTCTTTCCTGACGTTTACGTTCCATCCGGGCTTTCATTCCCCGGTCATCCTCATAATTTTCTTTTGCAACAATCTGACCCATCTCACTGTTATAACAGATAACGCTTATAAGGGCTATAATAGAAATAGTAACCATGAGAACATCTGGTGTCAGAGTAAAGAACATCTGTAATATAGCAAAAAATATCACAGATAAAATAGCCGAAAGCACAAAATACTTAGGTACACTTACCGGTAAATCGGCAGATACACGGCCCGTCTGGCCATTTATTGTGGCATAAGCAATCCTGTCCTTATGCCTGTAAGACATAAACCACACAGGAAACATAGCTGATCTTATTACATTTATCTGTGTAATAAGCCTGTTTTTAATGTCAGCCTTGCTATCCTCTACATGGGCACCTCCAACAGGAGTTTTATGCATCAGATAGTTATAGGTAGCTTCTCTCGCCAGTTCCTTGGCTGGATCCATATAGGTATTCTGGGTTACATCCGCTATATCCCCATAAAATCCCGCAAGAAATGAGGGACTAAATTTTGTTATATCTTTAACATTGAATGGAGCAATCTCATTACTGATATCATCAGCAAATGATGATGAAGCATCATAAGAAACTCCATTATAGTAGTTGTCTATATTAATATTAATTCTGTAGTGATCAGTGATTATATAATCTCCCCTTCTATGAGAGGATGAAGTTTTAAAATTAACCCTTCCATTTTGAGACATATCATATAACCAATAAGGCATATATATTCCCCTAAAGGATTCAGCATTTCCTATGGACCTATATACATTAGGAGCAAATATAGCTCTTTTCATATACCCTGAATAAGCATCAATACAGTCCTTCTTAGTCTTTTTAAAGGGAATAATAAGCTGGGGTTTCTTTTCCTTAGAGATTCTGCTCTCCAAAAAATTAGATGCTCCACAATAACTACAGAAAGCAGCTGCTGTTTCATCTGTAGAAACTATCTCACCGCCACACTGTGGGCACTTAAATATGGTGACATCGTATTCCATACTTTCTTCTGCCCCATTTCCATAATTTACACTATATGGATCGAACTGACCAGAACACGACTCACATTTTAATTGTTGCGATTGTATATCGAACTTAAGTCCTCCACCGCAATTCGGGCATTGAATCATCTTTACTTTCCTCTTAAAAAATATCCCCCGCCCCATTCCCGCACGAAAGAGACGGAGAATATATACTAATCTTCTTTTCTAATCTTCTTTTCCAGTTTTCTTATCGATTACATCCTTGGCAATATCAACAACCTTGTCCTTTGCCTTCTCAATATCCTTCTCTGTAATACCAGCCTTCTTAGCAGCTTCCTCTGCTTTCTTAGCTACATCCCCTGCCTTTTCAGCAATATTTTTGATATCATTTAAATCTGGCATAATACGTACCTCCCATAATAAAATTTAGTTTTAGTGTTATATTAATCAAACACAGCTATTAGTATAACATTTTACTGTTAAAAATAAAACAAAAAAGCTTTATCTTATAGTACAAAAAAAGAGCGTTTTTAACGCCCCCTTTTGTATAAAACATTATTTCTAAGAATATTTTCTTATATTTTATTAGATTTAAATTATATCCACTATAGTTTTAGCTATAGTTGCCCTCATCATAATCCTCGTCATATCCATCATGTTCATGATCAGCAAGAAATTCACGGCCGGTAATTCTCTTACGTTGTCTTTCTTCCTCAACAAGCTGGGAAAGCTGTTCCTTGGTTTCTTTGGAATTCTTGATATTCTTGATTTCAAAACACTTCATAGTTTTATCTGAACTATCTACCACTATTGTTCCAAGTCCGAAAATCCTCTGCATAAAGCTTCTTTTCAAAGAAAGGTCAAGAACTCTGTAAAGTCTTATTTCATCCTCTCTGATACTGAAAACCCCACTTTTTATAAAGATTCTTTCAGCATCGAAGCTATATACTGTAAAGGACCATGGAAGTCCACACCAATTTCTTTTTCTCTGCTTGAATAATAATTCCGACATTTTATTACCTCCCCGTATACCAAAACATTAAAATTATTCTAATGTAACATTCATCAAAACCGGATTATGATCACTGGCCATAAATACATAATTAAGAGTCTGCAGCGAATCTACCTTTATATTATCAGATACAATAAATCCATCTATCATATAGTATTGGAAATTATCCTTATCAGCTCCCTGATATGGCTGATCCAGAGAACGGCAGGTTGGACTGGAATTGTCCATCAATAGCTGCCAGTTATCAGAAAAATCCTTAACATCAATCTGTCCACATTTCCAGGTACCCTCAATATCAGGATACATACTTGTGTCCACATTTGAAAATGTCTGATTGAAATCTCCTCCTGCTATTACATAGTTTCCTTTATCATATTCTTCCTGAAGAAGAGTTTTTAACTGCTGAGTCTGAGCGATCTTTCCTTCTCCATCGTCATAAGCCTCAAGATGAAGATTAACCAAAACAAGCTCCTTATCAGTTTCATTTCCAGCTTCATCATATATAGGAAGCCTATTAACCAAAAGGCATCTCTTAAGATTAGCCGTTCTTATAGGCCATTTAAATGGACATGGAAGACTTATTCTTTCAGCATCAGATATCTGGTATTTTGAAATAGTACTTATTCCGCTTTCCACCTTTCCCAGGTTCTCAGGGAAGGGATATGGCACAAGCTCAGCCTTATAATTATAGGCAAATGTACTGGCATATTCATCTGGTTCACGGAGATTACCATCCTCATCCGCAAATAAAGCATAATCAATTCCCGTCTCCCAGTCAATGGTGCTGTTCTTATATATTTCACCCTTCAGATATAAAAGCTCATCATTAAAATAAGAACGTTTCGAATTAAGGTCCACCTCCTGAAGGAAAACTATATCAGGATCATTTGAAGATATATTTCCAGCAACTCCCGCAAGATTAACATCCACTCTTTCTGGTATGGTAGTCATTACGCTTTCTCCACCATCCATAAAGAAATCTGCATCATCACCCAGAGCACCATAACCTATATTCCAGGTCATCACCTTAAGGGAGCTTCCCTGAATCAATTTCTGGCCCTGACCTGTAACTGTATTTATCTCTACCTTTTCAACATCCTCGGGCCTATATTCTACAGCTGTCATCCATCCAAAGAATATTAATACCACTATAAGTAAAAATCCTACCACTACGCCAAGTCCAATAAGTATTTTCTGCCAAAGCTTTTTAGGACTTCTTTTTCTTACTTTTTTCACATCTTCCTGATTTGCTTTATCCTGTTTATCAGCCTTCTTTAAAGTATCCTGTTTCGAATTATTATCCCGCTCTAAAGTATCTTGTTTGGGTTTATTCTTTTTTTTATTATTGCTCATTATAAGATTCCTTTTCCATTTCAAGCAGTATATTATAATCGCACTTACTGATTTTTAAGAAGCGCTATTAAATCAGCCGCCTCTATCTGCCCCGGAGCACTTTCCTGACCTATTGAAGCAAATGTAAGGCAGGAACCCGTCTGCTTGCCCTTAATCCTGGATAAAATTCCAGTTTCGCCCATAGCTATTATAACAACCGGTTTGAAGCATTCTGCACTCATACGAGTATTAAGCTCCATTACCCTTCTTGTATCGAATTCATTTTTAGGCATAACGGCAATCTTAAGAATATCAGCTCCCAGTATTTCCATAGTACGGAGTTTTTCTATTATTTCAGAATCATGAGGGGTCCTATAAAAATCATGATAGGATATTATAACTTTAAGTCCATTTTCATGACACTCAAGTGCAGCTCTTGCCATATTATAATTTCCAACCGCCGCCTCAACATCAATCATATCAACAAGACCAGAGGCACCAACCACCGGCATTATGTCATGAAGCTTCATCATGGCCATATCAGGTCTCAAATATCCACCCTGTTCCTCCGTTCTAAATGTAAAGAGCAAAACTCTGTCACTAAATATATCCCTCAATCTGGAAAGTGTTTCCACAAGCTTTCCCGGCTTCAGAATATCAATATAATAATCCGCTCTCCACTCAATAACAGCTACTCGAAGATTAGGGTCATCCGGATACAGGCTGTCCAAACGGTCAATCTCTGTACGGATTTTAGAAGCATGGTCAAAAAGCTCCTCATCTGTTAGCCCCATTACCGGAACCACAATACGGGGAGTCCCATTACCGAACTCAAAACCCTTTATAGTAAATCCCCTTTCACCACTAATATTTTCCATAGTCCTCTCCATAAATAAAACTTACCTGCACAGATTAACTATTACTCCAGTAATTACAACCATCACGATTTCTATTATAACAAACATTATAACTATTTTGGGAATCTGCCAACCCATATTTTTTCTAAGATGATCATGGAATGGAAATCTTATCTTACTTAAGAAATCCTTTTTCTTTGTGACCCTTATAAATGCAAGCTTAAAGAGTCCCATACCTCCATCAAAAATAAATACTGATGATAGAAGCAAAAATGCAAACGGATGTCTTGATTCCATGGCAAGAAGGGCCAGTGTAAAGCCTATGGTCCTAGAACCAGCATCCCCCATCAGCACAGAGCTTGGATTCCAGTTAAAACCAAGATATGCTGCAAGAACAAAGGCCAGAACAAGAGCCAGACCTGAATACTTACCAAGATCAAGTCCAAATATTGCAGAAAAAGCAAAAAGCTCAACCACTGATATACTTCCGCAAAGTCCATCTACACCGTCGGTACAATTAGTAACATTTATCGATGCCCATATAAGAGCTACCGCAAGAATAGCATAAAGCACCACCGGTATATGAAAATGCATTTTTAAAAGTACAACATCCGTACCATTAAACTTTATAAATACTATAGTCGCCGCAAGGGCCAGAACAAAGTCAAGTATTCCTTTTATAAGCTCTCCCCAGGGTGCCTTAGAGGTATCATCCAGATAACCTGTAATCATCATAATAGCGCTGAGAATCAGGTACAGAACAAACTCAAGGGAAACAGGAAGAAACAAAAAGGAAATAAAAAGATATATACAGACAAATATAAGTCCTACTCCTGTTACCTTGCCACTGGAACCCTTATTAACCTCTATCTTTTTCCCATCAGGAGTGAAAACAAACTTTCCTCCATCCCTAGGTAAAAACTCAGGTGGCCTCGCCATAAGTATATATGTAACAATAAAGGCGGCAATAGAAGCAATAAGAATTATAATTCTGTCAGCCAGCACTTTACTGAGTAATCCATATAACATAAATAAACTCCTTTAATATTCTTTTGCCTCTTCGTCTCCATTAAGAACACGAATTGCTCCCTGGGCAAGTGCAAGAAGTTCATCCTCTCCAGGGTATACAGTAACTGGAGCTATAAAGCTAACCCTGTCCTTAATATCTGATGTTACCTGCTGTCCATATGCAATTCCACCCGTAAGAATGATCTGGTCAACCTTACCGCTGAGAACAGCAGCCATTGCACCGATATCCTTACTTACCTGATATACAAATGCATCAAACACAAGCTTAGCCTCTTTATCCTCAAGACTTCTGCTGTAAACCTCGCGAGCATCATTGGTACCAAGATAAGCATTGAAGCCACCATTTCCAATGAGCTTTTTCTTAACCTCTGCCTTTGTATATTTTCCTGAGAAACACATATCCATAAGGGCAGATGGTGGAACAGCTCCCGCTCTTTCAGGTGAAAATGCACCATCTCCGGAAAGTGCATTGAATACATCAACCACCTTGCCATCTCTATGGGCGCCAACTGAAACACCGCCACCCATATGAACTACAATAAGATTAAGATCTTTATAATCCTTTCCCATTTCCTTAGCATATCTCTTGGCTACAGCCTTCTGGTTAAGGGCATGGAAAACTGATACCCTTGGAAGCTCAGGTACACCTGAAAGTCTTGCCACATCATCCAGCTCATCAACAACCACAGGATCAACTATAAAGGAAGGCGCACCAATCTCATCACCAATTGTCTTGGCAAGTATACCACCAAGGTTTGATGCATGCTCGCCGCCAACTGCATTTCTAAGATCCTCCACAAGCTTATCTGTAACCTTATATGTTCCACTTGGAATAGGTTTAAGAAGTCCGCCTCTTCCAACTATAACATCAAATGTCTTTACATCCTGACCTGCCCCTTTAAGGAAGTTAAGGATCATTTCCTTACGAAAGTCCAGCTGGTCAACAATTTTATCAAACTGTGAGATTTCCTCTGTTGTATGTCTTAATGTTTCTTCTGAAACAAGAGTCTCATCCTCGAAAATTCCAAGCTTAGTAGATGTAGAACCCGGATTGATTATAAGTGACTTTATCATATTATATTCCCTTATATTCCTTTCTATTTATGATTTATTTATATTTCTATTTCTTTATTTAATATTTCTTTATTTAATATTTTATTACTTTGAATATCTTATTTAGCATTCTTCTTTAATGAATCTGCAACAAGAGCGCCAAGGGCAAGAGAATTAACCTTAACCTCAAAGCTGTCAGATCTTGAAGTAAGAATTACAGGAGCTGCTGTACCAGTAATAAGGTTTCCATTAGTTACCTTTGCAAAATGTACCAGTCCTTTATAAAGAATATTTCCAGCATGAATATCAGGGAAAAGAAGTATATCTGCATCTCCAACAATTTTTCTATCAGTTGCCCCCTTATGCATAGCTGCTTCTGGGCATATAGCAAGATCCAGTGAAAGAGGACCATCAACTATACATCCACTAATCTGACCTTCTTCATTCATCTTTGTAAGTTCAGCTGCTTCTACAGTTACAGGCATCTTAGGGTTAACAACCTCAACTGTTGCAAGTGGTGCAACCTTTGGATTTTCGATTCCACAGGCATTACATATTTCAACTGTATTTCTGATAATATTTGCTTTATCCTCAAGTGTAGGGTATGGGATAAATGCAACATCTGTAAGAAAGAGAAGCTGGTCAACGCCTTCCATATCAAATACACACACATGTGAAAGTGGCTTTCCTGTACGAAGTCCAATTTCCTTATCAAGAACGCTCTTAAGGAAATCCTTTGTATCAATAAGCCCCTTCATATACATATCTGCTTCACCATCATGTACATATTTAACTGCAACGCGTGTTGCTTCAATTGGATCCTTTACATCTACAACCTCATATCCGCTAAGATCCATATTAAGCTCATCAGCTATTTCCTTAATCTTGTCAGCATCACCAACAAGAATAGCATCAGCAATATTTCTTTCCTTAGCAGCCTTAACAGCTAGCAGAACCTCTGTATCCTGAGCAACCGCTACGGATACCTTCTTTCTTGAAATCTGTGACAAACTTTCAAAAAGGTCGTCAAATGTCTTTTTCATATTTTTCCTCCTGACTTTTAATAGGGTATTTTTTTAAACAAAGCCAAATTTCATTATAGCATCTAACATCAGATATTTCATCATTTTTTAAACCTAGTCCTATTATTTTACATTTCTTATTGCTTCATACATATCAAGAGCCCTTCTATTTGCCGCTACATTATGGACACGGACAAAGCTGCAGCCAGCCATAGCAGCAATAATGGAAGTGCTTATAGTTCCTTCCTCTCTTTCCTCAACAGGAAGGTTAAGGGCATTTCCTATAACAGATTTTCTTGATGCCCCCAGAAGCATAGGAAGCTTTATTTTCTCCCTTATAGCAGCAAGATTATTAAGTACCAGAAGATTTTCCCTATAGGTTTTCGCAAATCCTACGCCTGGGTCTATTATAATATTTTCTTTTTTAATACCAGCCTTTATAGCAATTTCTATGCTTTCATTCAGTCCTTCAATCACCCTGTCAACAACCTTACTTTCCTCACTATATTTTGATACCAGAACTTTATTATTATATGAGGTATTATCCTGATAATTTTCAGAAGCCTTTTTCAAATTATCTTCTCTTTCCTCCAGACTTCTTCCCATATGATCATTATGCATGATAACAGCAGGAACTCCGTATTCCCCAATAATTTCTGCCATATTTCCTGAATATCTAAATCCCCATATATCATTTATCAGGTCAGCACCAGCCTCCAGGCTTGCCTTTGCAACCTCTCTCTTATAGGTATCTATAGAAATAGGAATATCAAATCTGGATTTAATGGCTTCTACCACATCGCATACCCTGTTTATTTCTTCTTCAATTCCAATTTTAATATATCCAGGACGGGTACTTTCACCACCCACATCTATTATGTCAGCCCCTTCCTCTATCATTTTTTCCACATGACCAAGGGCCTGATCCACCCCATTATACTTTCCTCCATCCGAAAATGAATCAGGGGTTATATTAAGTATTCCCATAATATAAGTATGAGGGGAATCTATATTAAATTCCCTGCTTCCAATTTTTACCTCTTTTTTCATACTTTTCTCTACCTCTTTTGAATGATTAATACTACTTATCCATTAAAGCATAAACTTTGAAACAAAAGCGCATCTGCTTCATTACTTACACGAAAGCAGATGCGTTATTTTTTTGCAATTGATTTTTATATATTTTTCTAATTGTATTTTTCTGATTATATTTTTCTAATTATATTTTTCTAATTGTATTTTTCTAATTATATTTTGCCATAATATAATCTTACCCTTATGACTAAAGATGAAGTATCACTCCACAGAATAGTCCTAATACACACCCCATCAAAACCTGAAGAGGTGTATGGCCTACAAATTCCTTAAGCTTATCTTCATTCGAAAGCTCGGTTCCACTTAGCTTCTCAATAAGCTCAGTCATCTCATTTAAAACCTTAGCCTGTTTTCCTGTTTCGAATCTAACACCCATAGCATCATGCATTACAATTATGGCAAGAATTGTAGCCAATGCAAATATTGGTGATGCAAAACCACTTTCAAGTCCTGTTGATATAGCAACTGCGGAAACCGTTGCCGAGTGACCACTTGGCATACCACCGTCCCCGAAGAGTCTCTCGAGCTGTAATCTCTTATTTACAATAAGAAAAATAATAGTTTTAAGTAACTGAGCAGACGCCCATCCAATAAGTCCACTAATTAATATTCTATTAGATACTATCTGATTAATATATTCCACTGGTTAATCCTCTAATTCTGTTGTTGTTTTGCAGTCTTATCAACAGTCTTTCTAAGGAAATTATCATAACGGTTAGTTACCCGGAAACTACCCTTGACCACAAAATCCAAAGCCTTAGTTCCCTTGTGAACACTCTTAGTACCGCCCTTCATGACAAATGCAACTATAAGTCCAATTATAAGAGCAACAACACCTGTTCCTATCACTGCAGATGAAACCATATGGCTTGTTGCAGCTAATATTCCAATAAGTATAGCCCAAAGAAGAGCAAATACCCCAAAAAGGACTCCAAAAAACTTGCCCTTGCTATACGGAACATCACCTACAAGCTTTCCAGTCTGGCCATTCATTGCAAATACATATTTATTTCCATTCCATACAGTATTAAGAATCCATACAGGATAAAGAGCATATTTATATGCTGCACTCATCTTGTTAATTGTAAAGAATCTCTCATTTACTGTTGTATAATCCTTAACCTGTCCACGAAGCAGGTCTTTAGCAGTCTGTTCCATTCTTTTATCTGCACGTTCCACACACTGTTCAGGTGTAACATCATATCTGTCCGCCAGATAACCTGCCATATAAGCTGAGCTATAAGGAACTGCCTGACTTACATCATATGGCTCTATAGAGTCCATAAGTGCATCATCCATTTTTTCTGAAGCATCAGCCGGAACATTCATGAATTGCATATCGCCTTCGCGCATTACATCATAATAGCTGGTTTCTTTATACTCATATTGAGAATCAGAATGTCTCTTAACAACAGTTGCTTCATACTGCGCTCCTGCATGAACATTTGCATCAAAGAGCCAGAATGGAACATATACACCCTTCACTTCACTGATATGATTTCCTGCTTTAAATGCAGAAGGTGCCAGCTTAATCTTATCAACATGTTCCTTAAGCTTCTGCTGCGCTGCTTTTTTATCCAATTTAAATGGAATCATAAGGTCAGGTCTGAGAGAACCTTCAAATTTACTTGAAATAACAATCGGGTTATCACAGTAAGGACAATTTGTGGATCCCATTGTCTTATCTCCGACTACCTCTCCACCACAGTTTTTACATTCATATACTACCAGACCTTCCTGGTCCATATCCCACTCATTGGATGGTGACTTTCTTTCCTGATACTGAGCCTGTCCACTCTGAGCAAGCATCGCTTCATATTCAGCTACGCTAAACTCCGAACCACAGCTGGTACATACTAGCATCTGTTTCTGACTACTGAATTGCAATGAGCCGCCACAATTAACACATTTATAGTTAGATAATTCCGCCATGAACTCCCCCTCCATATTAATAACTTAAAACACTAAACCAAAATACCTCAAAAACATTTTTCATATTTTGGGACTTCAACAGACTTTAGTATAACAAATTCTCAAAAAATATACACTATATTTTTTACTTGTAAGTCCACAAATTATCTTATTTTTTTCACATAAAATACCCTTTTAATTGCATTTATAAAAAAACTTTAAAACATAAGTTCAATTATTTTCATGATTTTTTCTTTTTTTTCTTTATCAATATGCTGATCCCTGTCCCCACAGATCATGGCATCCATTTCTACATTCATAAGACCACTAAGCATATAAAGGTGCTCAAGCTTAGGAATGCTCACCCCATTCATCCAGTGATAAATAGTCTGTACACAGGAAAGACCTATATATTCCTGTACATCCTTCGGTGTAATATCATTGATATTCATAAGGAATTTAATCCTGTTTCCAGTTTTTTCATAATCAATCATAGGTGGCATAACTTTATCCTCCTTTAAAATATATTTGAAATTTTCTAATAAATATATCTTAGCTCAATTTATATTTCCTGTCATTGAATCCAAAATATAAAATCAAAAAGCGGATGTCCATCAAGACACCCGCTCCTTATACCACACGCTAATATAATTGGTAAATATAATATTAAATTAATCAACAGAATTATATCCAACCTCAAAGCCTGCAAGATTGATATCAACTGTCTTTGGAGGAACCTTAGACTTAATAACATCAATCCACTGCTCCTTACTATAATTCATATGACGAGCAGCCATTCCAAGAACTATTGTATTGAACACTCTTGTATTTCCAAGCTCCTCAGCCTTTTCCATTGCATTTATAGAATAAACTCTATATTTCTCGCGAAGGCCCTCTAAAATATTTTCAGGATAATCTGCAGCACCTGTTATTACAGGCATAGGGTCTATCCTCTGATCATTAACTATAAGAGCACCATCCTTTTTAAGGAAATGCACATATCTGAGAGCTTCAAGTCTTTCAAAGGCTATAAGAACATCTGCACAGCCCTCTTCAACAATAGGTTCTGTAACAGCTTCGCCTTCTGTAGCATATCTAACATAGGTAACAACAGAGCCGCCTCTCTGAGCCATACCATGAACCTCGGAAAGCTTTACATCGAAGCCTGCTGTCTCAGCAAGACCTCCAAGAATACGGCTTGTAAGCAGAGTACCCTGTCCGCCTACACCAACGATCATTATATTAGTAACTGACATAGTCATCTTCCTTTCAAATAATATCCAGACTCATATAAGTTCTTATTAAAAACTTATCTAAGTTCTATAGCACCAAATGGGCAGAGCTGCTGGCAAAGTCCACATCCATTACACATTGTTTCATCAATTACAGAGAATCCCGTTTCTTTGTCCTTCTTAATTGCTGGACATCCTGGAACAAGACATTTACCGCATTTCTTACATTTCTCAGTATCTACATAGCACTTACCCTTTGGCTTATAAGTCTTAAGCAGTGCACATGGTGACTGGGAAATAATAACTGAAAGCTCATCTCTTGCGACCTCTTCCTTAATTGTAGCCTCAAGCTTATCAAGATCAAATGCATCAACTACCTTTACGTGCTTAACTCCCATTCCTTCACAAAGCTTTACAAGGTCAATGGCAAATGTTTCTTCGCCATTTAACATCTTACCTGTTGCAGGATGGTTCTGATGACCTGTCATTCCTGTTGTTGAGTTATCAAGGATGATTACAGTACCTGTAGCCTGATTATAAACCATATTCATAAGTGAATTAACACCTGTATGAAGGAAGGTTGAATCTCCAATTACGGCTACCCAGTTCTTTACCCAATCCTTGCCTTTACCCTTCTCCATACCATGAAGCATAGAGATGGATCCACCCATACAAAGGGTTGTATCTACTACTGAAAGTGGTGCTGCTACGCCAAGCGTGTAACAGCCTATATCACCACTAGCATGAATCTTTAACTTCTTAAGAACACTGTAGGTTGCTCTATGAGGACATCCAGGACAAAGAATTGGTGGACGAACAGGTACATTTGCAGGATCCTCAAGATCAAGGTCCTGACCAAGAATCTTCTGACGAAGAAGGTTTGCACTATACTCACCATCAAGTGGGAATATATCCTTACCATAGCAATCTATACCCCAGCTGCGAACCTGTTCTTCTATAACAGGCTCAAGCTCCTCTATGATATAAAGTACATCTACCTTAGAAGCAAAATCGAAGATAAGCTTCTTTGGAAGAGGACTTACCATTCCAAGCTTAAGAACGCTCGCATCAGGGAATACTTCCTTAACATACTGATATGGAATACCACTTGTTATAAATCCAACCTTCTTGGCAGATTTCTGACCATCTATAACCACATCATATGTATTGTCTGTATATACCACCTTGTTGATATCCGCAAACTTATCTGCAGCTCCATCTTCAGCAAGCTTCTTATCACGGTCTATAACAACCTTATGGCGCTTCATTGCATTTGCAGGCACCATAACGTTCTTACCTGGATCTCTTACATATTCCTTATCATCAACCTCAACACGGTCCTCAAGATTAACTACGCCCTGAGAATGAGCTATTCTGGTAGTTGTTCTAAGTATTACAGGTGTATCATATTCCTCTGAAATCTCAAATGCCTTCTTTGTAAATACTCTTGCCTCTTCTGAATCTGATGGCTCAAGTACAGGAACGTGGGAAGAAATAGCGATACGTCTTGTATCCTGCTCATTCTGTGAGCTGTAAAGACCCGGGTCATCTGCTACCAGATATACAAGCCCGCCCTTAGCTCCTATATAAGATGCAGTATAAAGTGGATCTGATGCCACATTAAGACCTACACACTTCATTGCACACATAGCTCTTACACCTGCAATAGATGCACCCATAGCTACCTCTGCAGCAACCTTCTCATTTGGAGCCCACTCAGCATATACTCCTTCATACTTAACAAGATTTTCACTCATCTCGGTACTTGGGGTTCCCGGATAAGCTGATGAAACCTTAACTCCAGCTTCCCATGCGCCACGAGCTATAGCTTCATTTCCAAGCATAATTTTCTTTTCCAATGTTCTAAACTCCTTTTTCTATTTTTATAGCCACTTATTACATAAACCAAGCTAATACTTTTTAAATATAATTTAACTAATCCTGAAAATAGTAGCCCACGCCCCACTTAGTATGAATATACTCAGGTTCAGCAGGCTTGGTTTCTATCTTTTCACGAAGTCTTCTAACATGAACATCCACAGTTCTCGCATCTCCAGGATAGGTTGAACCCCAGATTTCACTCAGAAGCTCATCTCTGGAATAAACCTTATTAGGATTAGATACCAGAAGAAGAACAAGTTCAAACTCCTTAGCTGTAAGACTTACCTCATGCCCCTTTATAAACACTCTTCTGGAATCAAGCTCGATTTTAAGCCCCTTTTTCTCTATGATATTAGACATTGAAGGGCTTGCATCCTCGCTCTTATTATTACGACGAAGAATAGCCTTAATACGGGCCTTAACCTCAAGTATGTTAAAAGGCTTAGTAATATAATCATCAGCGCCATACTCCAGGCCCATAATTTTATCCATATCATCACCCTTTGCAGTCAACATGATAATAGGAACATCAGAAAATTCTCTTACCATCTGACATACCTCAAGCCCTGAAAGCTTTGGAAGCATAATATCCAGTAAAATTATATCATAGGAATTTGCACGAGCCTTCATAACAGCCTCTTCTCCATCAAAGGCTGTATCAACTTCCATATCATCCTGTTCAAGTGAAAACTTAAGTCCTTTAACTATGAGCTTTTCATCATCAACCACAAGTACTCTCTTCATATAACTCTCCTTAAATTAGTCCCCCGCTTTAATCAGTTAGTAGTAATTTCTGACTTCAGCTTATCAAAGGTTGACTGTCCGATACCGCTTACATTCATCAAATCTTCAGTATTCGAGAAAGCCCCATGCTCTTCCCGGTAAGCAATTATATCCTCTGCTTTTTTCTCACCGATTCCAGTTAGAGTCATCAAGGTTTCCTTATCAGCCTTATTAATATTTACCGGCCTGCTTCCTGTCTGGGTTCCACCATTAAGCCCATCTGCCCAACCGATAAATGTTCCATCTGCGGTTTCATCTGCGGTTTCATTTGTGCAACCATCTCCCGAAGCATTCGCGGCTTTCCCACCAGAAATCCCACTTTCTGATGCCATACTTACCGCCTTACTTCCATAAATTAATTCTAATATTTCAGATGTATCCAGATTCTTTACCTCATCCTTATAAGGAAAATATATCTTCTCCCCATCATAAAGAATTTCTGCCTGATTTACCAGCCCCTGGGCCGCTCCCTCAGATAAACCCCCAGCCTTAACAAGACCATCTATGACCCTTGAACCATTCGGGAGTTCATATACACCTTCACTTTCAACTGCGCCACATATATAAACATATATCATATCTTTATTTATGTCTTGTACGCCCTGTGTATCTTGCGAACCATCTATGGCTTCTTCTTTCGATTTATCTATAGCTTTGCCTGATAATTCTTCTGATAATTCTTCTGATGCCTGTTCACTTACATCTTCGTTCTTAGAAGCCCCAGCAATAAGGGGTTCTGCAACCGACTCTTCCCTCTTACTTGTGAGACTCAAATCATCTTCCCCACAAGCTGCCATAAGGCATAAAATCATCAGTTCTAAAGCAATCAGAAAACCAGCTTTAAGACCAGCCATAAAAGACCCTTTTAAATATAATATGTAGTCAGATACTCTATGTGACTTTTTATTAAGTTTTATTATTTGCATATAATCAGCCCCTTTCAAAATTCTTCTAAATCCTAAAAATCATAAGATTTAAGATATTTTCGGGACCAATATATCAAAGCATATGGACAAACATGCAAAATGTGATTGATTGTTGCAAGTTTTCTCACAACAACCAACCATAATTGTATCACATTTTTAATAACATATCAAAGCCGTCTATTCTTCTTCATTTTTAAGAATAGCTGTTCCAATACCCTTTTCAGTATAAAACTCCAGAAGCAGACAATGCTCAAGACGTCCATCCAGAATATGAACCCTTGAAACGCCATTATTCATGGCATCAATACAGTTCTGAAGCTTAGGAAGCATACCTCCACCTACAACACCCTTATCTATAAGTGTCTGGGCCTCATCAAGAGTCATCTCTGAAATAAGAGTCTTCTTATCTGTAGGATCAGTAAATACTCCTTCAATATCTGTCAGGAATACAAGCTTCTCTGCATCTATAGCTGAAGCTATTGCACATGCGCAATCATCAGCATTTATATTATAATCATGATCATCATCTATACCCATTCCAATAGGTGCAATAACAGGTATGAAGCCAGCATCCAGAAGGGAGTCGATTACTGAGCTGTCAGTAGCTACAACCTGACCTACGTAACCAATATCCTTACCATCAGAATACTTTTTAGTAACCTTAAGAAGACCAGCATCCTTACCACTTATACCAACTGCATTAAGACCAACCTTGGACATAAGTCCAACAAGGCTTCTGTTTACATTATTAAGGACCATTTCAGCCACCTCAAGTGTTGGCTCATCAGTAACCCTGAGACCATTCTGGAAATGTGTTTCCATACCAAGTCTGTCAATCCACTTGCTTATTTCCTTACCGCCTCCATGAACAATAATAGGCTTAAGACCTACAAGCTTAAGAAGGGCAACGTCCTGTATTACATTAAACTTAAGATCCTCATCAAGCATAGCTGAACCACCATACTTTACGACAATCTTTTTTCCATAAAACTTCTTAATATATGGAAGGGCCTCTATAAGGGTCTGTGCTTTCCTCATAACCTCATTAATATCATCATTTTTTACCATCATATCTTTCCTCTCTTTCTGCCAAGTGCAGCCTAATCTCTTTTAAATCCCCTTATATATATTTGATTTAATAAAACCTAGGATCTGTAATCCGCATTAATAGTGACATATTCATGTGTAAGATCGCAGCCCCAGGCAATAGCCTCTGCATCTCCTGAATTAAGATCACAAAGTGCAGTTATCTCATCAGGAGAAAGGATTTTAAGGGCTTCCTCTTCAGAAAAGGCAGGAAGCATACCCTTATCTATCATCTTAATTGAACCAGCTGTGCTGGACATTATAACATCAACCTTATCAGGATCAAACTCAGCTCCTGAATAACCCATAGCACAGAATATACGACCACAATTAGCGTCTCTTCCATATATAGCAGCCTTTGATAGGTTCGATGTGATTATAGATTTTGCCAGAATCTTTGCAGTCTTATAATCCGGAGCTCCCTTAACATGAGCCGTAAAG
The DNA here is from genome assembly GCA_024696635.1 of Eubacterium sp. GTDB lineage: Bacteria > Bacillota > Clostridia > Lachnospirales > Lachnospiraceae > Eubacterium_Q. Next base: position 20,978 of record JAILGP010000092.1, read on the forward strand.
AGTCTTGTGGCACCCTCACCATCCTTTGCAATACTCTTGGCAAGGAATTCGCACACTGTATATAAAGCCTCATAAAGCTCTCTATAATCCTCTGTCTTTCCAAGCTGACTTATATCTGTATCGCCACTTTCATCAAAGGTACCAACTATACCAAGAGATTCAGCAGTTAATAATTCATTTCCCGCAAGACCATTCATAAGCCATACAACTGTATCATTAGTTGATGTGTCTCCATCAACAGAGACCATATTAAATGTCCTCTCAACCACGGCTCTCAGCATACTCTGAGCCACACCTCTGTCAAGATTTATGTCAGAAAGCAGAAATCCAAGCATGGTTCCCATATTAGGATGAATCATACCAGAGCCCTTACACATGGCACCTATATGGCAGATTTTTCCGCCTAAAGTAAATTCAACAGCAATTTCTTTAGGTCTTGTATCTGTAGTCATGATTGCAATAGCCGCTTCATGTGATTCCATAAATGCGTTTGCCTTTGCTCCATCCACATATTCACCAACCATGTCCTCTTCACGATAAGGAACCTGAACCATTTTATCGGCCAAAAGTCGGATTCCGTTCTTAATCTTACTTATAGGAATCTGTGGGCCAATAACTCCTGTGGACATTGTAAGAACCTGGTCTGGCTTTACTCCCAATGAGTCCGCAACAATAATCGCCTCCTCACGGCAATTATCATAACCTGTATTACCAGTTGCAGCATTAGCTATACCTGTATTGATAACTATAGCACTAGCTGTTCCACGCTCAACTACCTCCATATCCCATTTAACAGGAGCTGCCTTTACCTTGTTACGGGTAAATGTACCAACAACTGCAGCAGGCACATCACTCTTAATAAGAGTAAGATCCCTTTTTTCACTATTCGCTTTAATTCCTGCACACATGCTGGCAACGCTGATTCCTTTAGCTGCCAGTATTCCACCGTCAACCTTTTTTACCATTTTTTTCTCCTGTTCTTTTTACAAATGTTATACTCTTTTTTCTATTCAAATAAATACTCTAATATTACCACATAAATATATTTCTTAGTATAAATTCAAGTCTTAACAATTAAAGCTCATATTATTAAAGCTCTTATTATAGCTCTTATGGGAAAAGTGGAGGCATTGTAAGGCCTTCGTTCTCCTCAAGTCCAAAAAGAAGATTCATATTCTGAACCGCCTGCCCAGCTGCTCCCTTAACAACATTATCAATAGCTCCTACAACAATTACTCTACCTGTTCTCTCATCAACAGTAAATCCAATATCCATAAAGTTACTTCCTTCAACCCATCTGGTTTCTGGGAATACTCCCTGACCCTTAAATCTAATGAAGTACTCTTTATCATATTCCATATGGAAAGCCTCTGCAACATCTGATGCCTTATATCCCGGCATAAGCGAAGCATAACATGTAGCCAGAATACCACGATTCATTGGAACAAGATGAGGAGTGAAATTAATTGTAATTGGATATCCACCCGGCTGTCCCTCTTCCTCAAACTTCTTACTTACTGAATTGTTTGAATATGCAGCCTCTCCCTCAACTATTGAATATACGGCATAACCCAGCTGTTCCTCTATCTCAGGTGTATGTCTATGGGTTGTAACTCCATAAGGCTTTATGCTCTCATTAACCTCGCAGAAAAGATTAGGAAGCTTTGCCCCACGTCCCGCTCCTGAGGTTCCAGACTTTGCATCTATTATAATAGAAGAAAGATCAAGCATTCCCTGCTTTACCAATGGATAAAGAGATAATATAGAGGTTGTAGTATAACATCCCGGATTTGCAATAAGTCTTACCTTATCATTAATTGAATCCCTGTTAACTTCACAAAGACCATAAACTGCTTCCTTCAAAAACTGTGGTGATTTATGTTCAATCTTATACCACTCCTGATATGTTTCTACATTTTTAAGACGAAAATCTGCTGAAAGGTCAATAACCTTGGTCTTGCTAAGTATTTCCTCAGTAAGAACTCCAGCCAGATACCCCTGTGGTGTAGCTGTAAATATAAGATCCACCTCATCTGCAAGAGCATCCAAATCATCATCTAAGCATTTTGCATCAACGATACGGAACATATTTCCATAAACGTCGCTATAATTCTGTCCTACGTAGCTGTGGGATCCGTACCAAACGATTTCCACATCTTTTCGGGGAAGAAGTAATCTCACAAGTTCCTGTCCTGCATATCCTGTTGATCCTATAATACCAACCTTAATCATAATATCTCCCTTTCCGATTATAATATTTCTATTTATATATATTTTTTTATCTTTATTTATAATATAGTATTTCCTATTATAGTATTTCTTTTATAATATTTTTTTTTCATACTTGTCTGATTTTTAAAGCCATATCTTATAAAATACTCCACAAAGCCCATTAACACAAGAAATTTTTAGCTCTATCGCTTGATTAGTGGGAAAATTTGCTTTATTATATAGCAAGATTGTAAATATTCAACAGAATATGAATAAAAGTGACAATAAATTACTACTGCACTTAAGTAGTGTAATTAATATACAGGGTGGCAAGTAAGTTTCATGTCACTCTTTCTTTATATAAAATGGAGATGAAAAATGGGTAGACGTTCAATAAAGGAAAACAAAAACATCTATTTCACAAGCAGAGAAGAATCAGGTCTCACAAGAGCTGAGGCAAGTGAACTTATGGAATATATTTCAGAGAGCAGAATTGATAAGATAGAAAATAACAGAACCATAGTTCAGCCATCCGATATTGTTGCCATGGCTAAGGCCTACAAGAAACCATCTCTTTGCAATTATTATTGTACCCACGAATGCCGCATAGGTCAGGATACTGTGGAGGAGATTCATCTTTCCAATTTTTCTGAGCTTTCCCTAAGCATCTTCAATACCTTAAATGCCTTAAATAATCAAAAGGAACGTCTACTTCAGATTGCAGAGGATGGAACAGTTGGGGACGATGAAATGGCAGATTTCACCAAGATTCAAGAAAACCTCAACAAAATGTCCACAACCATAGAATCCCTTAAGCTCTGGGTTAATCAGGCAATTGCCGATGGACAGCTTAAAACAGATTAACAAAATGCTTATAATTAATAATACAGGCGCGCAATATAGTAATGGATAATAATACAGAAATAAATATCAATAATTCAACAAAAAAAAGAAACTCCAGCATAGAACTTCTAAGAATTCTTATGATGCTGCAAATTATCTTTCTCCATGTTTCTGATTATGGACAATATACAGATATAGCCACCTCACTTGGTGGACATATGGAACTTTCTTACTGGGTTATCTGGCTCATGTGCAGATGCCCGGTATATGTTTTTGTAATCATAATGGGCTACTTCCTCAGCACCTCAAAGCCTGAGTTCAATATAAAGAGAATACTCAAATGCTATCTTCCCATGTATTTTTACTCAATCTCTATACCCTTTATATATGGAATCATAAGCCCAGACAGAGTAAGTAAGGATTACTATGCCAGAGCATTTGTCCCATTTCTTTCTCGAACCTGGTATTTTATGACTCTATATTTACTGATCATTATCCTGTCACCATTCTTAAACAGAATGATTCAGGGACTGGACAAAAAGCACTATCTTATTCTTATAGGAATATGTTTCTGCCTCTTCTCCATATGGCAGCCTATAAGTATGCTTGAACCCTTTGACGGAATAATTGGAATAAAAAAGATTCTATCAACCCAAGGTGGAAAAAGCCTTTATGACTTTATATATATGTATTTGCTGGGTGGTTTTTTAAGAAGATACCACTTTACTAAAGAGCCTTCCCAATCAAAATATATGTCCTTCCTGAAGAACCCTATTTCCTACATACTGTTTTTTATGATACTTGGACTTGTAAATGTATTCATTGTCTATCATTACCCTGATGTAGGAATCGAAGATGTTATAGGCTACAACGACAACCCGGTAGTTGTTCTTCAGTGTATATGTATTTTTAGAGCCTTTGAAAAGCTTGATTTGTCCAATTTTACAAGGCTTGGAAATGTTATTAATTATATAAGTGCCGGAAATCTAGGCATCTATATGATACACGAACACCCCCTGATCAGGCCTCTTATATGGGAAGAATTATTCTCCACAGACAAGATAACCTTCTATACAGAGGGTGATTATCTACTTAAATTCCTATTTATAATTCTTATTGTCTATCTAGCCTGTTGGTGTATAGACTGGATCAGACGTATGGCAGCCAAGCTCATTAAAAATGTAATTGATCAGATTTCATCAAAAACAGATTAACCGCTTATATTTATCATCCAGATTTACTGCTTATTATTTCTAACCAACAATAATCTGACCCTTGGCCTGAGGATCATCCATAATAATCTGGCCAAGGCCTGCCACCTTGATAGTTCCTGATTTAGGATTTTTAATACTTATCATTTCATTTACTATCTCAGCTTCAACCTCTGTTTTTTCAAAGGCGAGATCCGCTTCTTCCATACTGCAGTTTATCATCTTAAGACCCTTGCAGTAACAAAGAGGCTGAGTTCCTATGATCACACAATTTTCAAATGTTATATTCTCGGAATACCAGGCAAGATACTCTCCTTTTATAACACTATCCTTTACAAGTATATTCCTTGCATGCCAAAAAGCGTCCTTAGTATCGAATCTACAATTTACAAAGGTAGAATCTGTTATATATTGGAAGGAATACTTTCCTTTGAAATTAACATTTTCAAATTCCAGATTCTCTGACCTCATCATAAAATATTCACCCTCAGCACTGGTATCCTTCATAGAGATTCCCCTTGTAGACCATCCAAACTCAGGGGATATAATATCGCAGCCCTCCATCTTTACATTGGAACATTCACGAAGCGCCTTGATTCCATGAAGCCTTGATCCACTTATCCTGATATTATTGGAATACCAAAGAGCTGCACGACACAGACTAGTCATCTCTCCATTACTTATCTCTACATTATCATCATGCCAGAAAGGGTAACGAAGATTAAAATAGCAATCCCTTGCCACTATGTCCCTGCTTTCTTTAAGCGCACTCTCTCCATCAGCAGGACCATCAAATCTACAATTCACAACCTCCACCCCAGAGCTTCCATATAATGCTCTTTCTATATCAAAGGTTTCATTTTCATATTTTATATAGTCGTCCATCTATAAGCTCCTTATCATAACAGTTACTATGTATTATCCATAACCAACTGTCAGTTTAGCACAACTTATATTTTCTGTCAGTAAAAACCACACCTTTAATCATTTAATTGATTCATAAATTCTTCAAAGTCCTCACTTATAACATCCAGACCAAGAGACTCTAATTCAACAAAAACTATCTCATCACTACCAGTATCAAAGCATATAAGATTTCCAAAATTATCATCCGCAAATGCAATATATCTGTCTCCCAATTCCTGTTTAAGCATATCATTTGCATCCCAAATATTCTCCCTATCCGTTTTGTTGAAAGAAAGAAGTGTCTTCATTACTCTTTCAATACCCTTTCTTGTCACGAAGGCCCTTTTGGATGGTCTTCCTCCATTATTATCTAGAACACATTTAACAAATGCTATAGGAAACTTATAACCAGTCTGAGCTTCAAAAGCATCAATAGAAACACCATTTTCTATATTTTTTACATACTTCCATTCCATAACAATAATCTCCTTAAATTAAATATAATTTCCATAGTTATTCCATACTATATCATCTATCGATTATTACTTCCACCACCCCACAAGGATCTTCCGCCTGTATGACCGGTTTTTTGATGAATCTCTGAGTCTACAAGCTGCATTCTTCCTGGTTGGATATCATGATGCCAGGTAAATCCATCAGGAGTTTCACCATCCCTTATCTGTTCCAGCTGTATATCATCAAATTTATCTCCTAAGGATTGATCACTTTCAATACTACTTTTGAGCTGATCATTACAATATTTAAACTGTTCTCTATCAGTAGCCTGATATTTTTCCTCCGAAAGATTAACATCATAATTACTTTCAAATTTAGGAGAAACAATACTATATTTTTCCCCATTAATCTCTACCTCACTTCTTTCAAATGGAACTCCAGTTTCAGGATGTATGCTCCCTTCAAGACTGGAATTACGAGACTCATAATTAGTAACATTCATTACAGAATCTCCCACATCTATATCGGTTGAATCCCCTATTTCAATGTCTGCATTATCGCCTACATCAATATCCATACCATCATCTATATTATCTACCATATCCATGTCGTTATCATTTTCGTATGTTTCCATACCATATTCATCACCCATAACAAATATTCCTTTCCACTATCAATCATCCCTATTACTTTATGCCTATTGATTTGTAGTAACTATACAAAACCACCACATAATCCCTTTCAAGTCTCCAATCATCAATAAGATTATTTAATACACATAAACGATTATGAATATCCATAGAAAAAGCTTGATTTACATTTTCAGCTAAAAAATCAATAATAGCTTTATCAATTTCTTCAGGATAGCATTTCTTCGTTATGTGAGGATTTATTGATACAGCAAACTTTTTAAAGCCTTCATTAATGCTTCCCTCTTTCAATATATCTCCATAATTCTTTCTGCAATTTCTATTACATCCTCTACATATCTTTGTCTGACAATCAGTTAATGATTTAAATTCCCAGTCACTGTGAGCTGTACAGTTTTTACTCGTCGCCTCAAGCACATCTCGTCTGGATAAATAATTACGATTAGGTTTTATAAGAGACGTGATACTCTTGGCTTTAACAAGAACTGGTCTTTTATCGCCCTCCGAATAAACAGCCGCAACCCCCTGCTTCAAGGAAGAAAGATAATCAATCTGAGATTCCGTCATATGCATGGCTCCACCCACAAGTTCCCTCTCTTCTGCATCAGTATTTTTATGAACTATTTTTATATTTGTATTTTTTATCAGATCCGGAGCAAGCTTAGAGGGTATCTGATCTGCAACTATAAAGCCCTGTCCCTTACTTCTTAACTCAGCTAAAAGATTACAGAAAAATTCAACCGCCGCACCACGTGGATCAGCATTTTCTCCTGTTCCCGAAGGAATATTCTTTAATAATCTATGAGCCTCTTCAATCAGGAGCAAATGTTTTATCTCAAGCTGAGAATCCGCCTCCTGTCTTCTGTATTCCAAAAGAATTATAAGAAGTACACTCATCATAAATGCCTTTACATCATCATCCCCTATATCCTCTAGTTCTATTATCACATTGCCCTCAAGTAACTCCTCTACCGGAAAAGACTTTTGAACATTCAACATTTCTCCCTTGGAACCTATTCTCATAGAATTAATCCTGGCCTGGAGGGAACCCGTAAGATCCTTTCTCATCTTGGCATCATAACCACCCTCATAAATCACATCCTCTATTTTATAATAAAGGTCCTCCATGGTAGGATATACTTCTCCATTAGGATTTGTATCATTATGTATATCCCATCCTACATCTTCATATATTTCATATAATGATTTTTCCAAAATATAAGGCATAGGTGTATACATAATAAAGCTCGCTTTAAATGCAGAAAAAATAAAATCAATATGCGTCTGTAAGGGCACTCTTTTTATAAGTCCATCCTTATCTTTAAATCCCACTCTTTCAAAGGGATTTATACATAATTTCTGAGAATTATCTTCTTTTGAACCCACACTATATATAGACAATTTATCCAATCCCAGTTTATATAATTCCCAATATTCTTTTTTAGCTGGCTCTATTACTAAAAATGGAATATTTAAATTTTGTGCAGCATTATAGATAATCCCTTTATTTGTATTAGTTTTTCCAGAACCAGTAAGTCCTACTACAAGACTATGTCTATTCAGCTCATTAGAATCAATAGAATATAAATTAGATGATATTTCCTGACCATCAATAATATTTCCAAGTTCAAGATCCCCCTCCTCAGATCTATTCACCTGAAACTCAACATTTTCAGAAATAGAAATTCCACTAACTTCACGAGTAGGAAATGCCGCTAACATAGCTAATTCATCTGTATTCAAAATATTTGCAATTTTATGATAGGCCACATTAGAAAGAAAGTTATAATGAATCAACGAATCCTTCTCATCCTTAAGTTTAGGAATAAAAATATTTTTTTCCCCATATTCTAATATATGTAATGGTTCCGGATATGATTTTTCTCCAAAATATGACGACACCAATAAAGCTCCCAAAAGCTTTGAATCCACCTCATCATCAGCAGCATAATTAACGCTCACCATCCAGCCACCCTTTGCAAGGGCAGCTTCTGTTTTTTCAATAAATTGTTCAACCTTGTCCCCATATTCTTTACACTGATAATAGGTTTTATTATGAGTAGTATTTATCAAACCACTTTCAGTAGTATATGTAACATTTACAAGTTCACTGCATATAGAATTCTGACTAAGCCATGCATTATGCCTTCCCAAAGAATTACTCTTTTTTTCTGGAACAGCCATTATGGTGATGCACCAGTTTTTCTTCTTCATGCCACTAATAATCATATCAATAGGATGAGAAAAACCCTTTTTATCGTCACAATAAGGATTGCCCTTCAAGTATCCACCATAGATCAGATTTTCTGAATCTATTATCTTATCAAATGTTTTATAAGCAATAGAACCAGCATCGCTTCCAGATTTAAAGGATATATGCTTATATGTACCCTTCAGCATTCCTTCAACCAACTCAATGTATTTAACTTCAGTCCCTACATAAACCCCCACCTTTTCATTCTGTCCCCTATAAACTACTGCAAATGGAATTCCAATAGTATGAAGCCCCGTATAAAAGCCGGACATTATCTCCCAGTTTCTTTTATTTTCATTCGACCAACTATCTGTCACCTCTTCAATCTTAGCAAAATATAAATTCTTTTCCGCCTTATTTTCTTCAAGTCTTAAATCTATCTCACTAGTATTCATTTCCGTGATCATTCTCACAAAAGCTTCATTTAATTCTTTACTTTTTCTTTCAATATCACCCTTTACCATAATAATCTCCTTTTAATAATCCCAAACTCTTATAAAAAAACTCTGCCCTATAAGTCACCGACAAAAATTAATCTGAATCATAAAGGTAAGCAAAAATGTGATAACTACATAAATCGTCGCTAAGGAACCTCCCAACCTGCCTGAAGCACTTGAACCCCTAAAAAAAATAGCAAACAAAAGCCAAAAATTTCTAAGAAACAAACCAAACAAGCCAAAAAGCAAAACAAAAGTAACCAGACACACAATCCCCCAGGTAATCATAAAGCTCTTCATATTGTCAACAAAACTTCCAGCACATGTAAATGCACTGTATAGGAATAATATAAGACCAACAATAAATAAGATTGCATATAATATGCCAGCAATAGAGGGCCTAAATTGAATCCTACTATCATGTCCCATTCCAACTGCACGTACCTCATTTGCCATAAATATGTTATTTCTATTAAATTTACCTGAGACGCTAACCATTTCATTATCATTGATATTCATACCACGGTCTATAGTCCCATAAATATTCACAGGAATTTCCACACTATCTGAATAACCGTTAGTTTCATTGTTTTCTATATAGAGATAGAAACGATGCAATTCATCATCAAATTTTTGCTTATATACTAAAGCATCAATAATTTTCTCAAATATATTACGATTATTTCTATTATTTCCTTCTCCTCCAAGAGTTGAACTGTATCTACTTACTCTTCCTGTAATATAACCCTCTTCATCAATATATGAAGAGAAATTATTATATAAGCCATAATTTCCAACACCAAGTGTCCCCTGTGTTGATATTCTTTGTGGATAATTATTCATCTCAGAATTAATAATATCTGCAGATTTCTGGGATATATCATTAGAAATAATAGTGTTTTCAAAACAAAATTTGTCCCTTTCATTTATTGGGGCATCATAATCCTCAAAGCCTGGAAAAACAAAATCAACTTCACTAGAAACACTAGCTTTATAATCACCATCATCTGTTTTTTCTTCCTTATATTGAATTACAGGAGTATATTCAATCTTCTTTCTATCTCTTAATACATTTTTATCAGCTATCGTTTCTACTACTAAAGTATCACCACAATTCGGACATATACACATATCAAGATCCTCTGTATATGGTTTACCACCACATGACATACAACATTTAATAATCATAGCCGCCTCCTTAATTCATCTAAGATCAAATCCAATAAAAGCAAAAAACCAAAACATATTTTTTTTATAATAACTAACTAGATTTAAAATTTTTTTGCACAATTTTAGTTCTTTATAATATCGCATTTACCAGTTTCAATGATGCTTACCCACTATTAATATCTTGATTAAAACAGATAATATTGCACATATATTTTTTTATAAAAAAAAAGGAAGTGAATCATGTAT
>JAILGP010000130.1 GCA_024696635.1 Eubacterium sp.
CGGTAATTACCTGACAGCAGTTCTTTTTATGCTGTCAAGGGTGGCGGAACCCATTCACCATCATAAATATTTGCAGTTTTCAAGGTTCATTCGAGTTTTTTTCTTCGACTCTTTTTTTTCATACGTCATTTGACACTATCCCATTTACATTTTATAGTTCTTATGTAGTTTTTTGTGAATAAAATCCATAAATTTATTGCTTACACCATTTATTTATTTTATCATTATTTGCCTTTTATAGCAATGTAACATTAGTTCCCATCTTATTTACCTGTCCGGCAAAAAAAGCCCTTCTTTTTCGCCATTTTGTTTGCCTTTTCCATTTTTTCCTCTTGCTTTTTATGCTGTCTGGCAAACAATCCGCTTGATTTTCGCCATTTTGTTTGCCTTTTCAAGATTTCCAACAAGCTTTTTTACCTGTCCGGCAAACAATTCGCTTGATTTTCGCCTTTTGTTTGCCTTTTCTACTTTTTCAGCAAGCTTTTTTACCCGTCTGGCAAACAATTCCCTTGATTTTCGCCGTTTTGTTTGCCTTTTCTACTTTTCCAGCAAGCTTTTTTACCTGTCCGGCAAACAATTCGCTTGATTTTCGCCATTTTGTTTGCCTTTTCTACTTTTCCAGCAAGCTTTCAATAAAAAAAAGCGAACAATCTGCCTAATTTCAGCAAAATTGTTCGCCCTTTTGCATAAACTATAATCAACGATAGATAAATCTCTATCCCTTAACCAGATTACCACAAATCAATGATTATGGCCTTGATAATTAATTTACATCTCCTCTTCCCACTTATCCAGGTAATCCTTGAGCTTTCCTCTTTCCTTCTCAATAAGTCTCTTATCCTGGGTATTAAGTGCCAGCTCGAATTTCCTTATCTCAGATTCAAGAACCTCTCGGTCAAGTCCAAGAGCCTCAGCATAAAGCCTTTCAGCCCTGAGAAGAATCAGCTTGTTCTCTTCCTGATCTCTTGGTGGAATTTTCAGGTAAGCAAGCTCCTTAAATCTTTCCTCTATTTCCTGATCAGTCATTTCTGTATACTGACCCTTGATAATTTCTCTTTTCTTAATTCCCGTTGAAATAACCTTTACCTCAACCTCCAGAATAGAATTGATATCATAGGTATAGGTCACATCAACTGCCTCTTCTCCAGCCTTAGCCTCTGGAACCTCAATTTCCAAAACTCCTAGCTCCAGGTTATTTCTAGCCATACGACTTTCACCCTGAAGTACCTCAATTCTTATCTTTGTCTGATTATCACGAGTTGTATAGAATCTTTCTGTACGACTGGCAGGGATAATAGTATTTCTCTCAATAATAGGGAAATAATGACCACCTTCCTTTATTCCATCTCCAAGATTAACCTCTACATCTGTTCCTAGAGTAAAGGGACATACATCTGTAAGAATAACCTCTTTAATAGATTCCTTTCTCTCCTTCATGGCAGCCTGTATAGCCGCTCCCAAAGCAACTGCCTCGTCAGGATTAATGCTGGTATCCGGGAAGGAATGGAACATCTTACTTACAAAGCTTCTTACACCTGTAAATCTTGTAGCTCCACCAACAAGAACTATCTTATTAATATCTGAAAGTCTGAGTTTTGCATCTGCAAGAGCCCTCTTAACAGGAGTTCTTATTTTCTCATACAAGGATTCACATGCCTTGTCATAATCCTTATAAGAAAGACTCATCTCATATTCTGTATCCTTAATCCTGCATTTCATTTCTGAATCGCCATCTTCAGACAAATCAATTTTGCACAGCTCAGCCGCACGATGAATCAAGGATAATTCTCTTGGGGACAATTCATCTAAATTAATATCCGAATTTTTTTTGAGGAACATTTCCTCTATTACAGAAGTAAAATCTTCTCCACCCAGGAAGTTATCCCCGGCTACAGCCCTTACTTCAAGTATGGGAGGAAAATAATCAAGTATGGATACGTCAAATGTACCGCCACCCAAATCAAAAACAAGATTCTTAGATGGTTTATTGTCATTATATAGACCATAGGCAATTGCAGCAGCGGTAGGTTCAGATATAATTCTTTCTACCTTCAAACCTGCCAGTTCGCCAGCCCTCTTAGTTGCCTTTCTTCTCATATCATTAAAATATGCTGGCACACTAATAACAGCTTCCTCAACCTTTTCTCCCAGGAATTCCTCTGCATCTTCCTTAAGACTTCTTAAAACAAATGAAGATAGCTCCTCAGCAGTAAACTTCTTACCCCCAAGATCATATTTACGATCAGTACCCATATCCCTCTTGAATACAGCCGCACTACTTTCAGGATATAAACTCATCCTTTCAAGGGCAGTCTTACCTACATAAACATTTTCTTCTTCATCAATACTTACAACAGATGGCGTAAGCCTTTCGCCTAACCTATTGGGAATAAGTTTTGGTCCCTCATCCGTATAATAGGCAACCAAACTATTAGTAGTTCCCAAATCAATTCCGATTATCATAATATCCTTCTTTCAAGTTCTTTTGAGTTCTTTTTAGCTCTTTTGAATTCTTTTGAGTTCTTTCAAGTTATTTTAAGTTCTTTCAAGTTATTTTAAGTTTTTTTAAGTTCTTTTAATTATCATGCTTTGCCAGAAAGAGTTCTAAGGGCAATATAAATCTCACAATCATTTAAACTGTACTTTCTCGCCATCTCATAACATTCTATAGCCTTTTTTATATTGCCTTGCATTTCATATAATCTGGCCTCTGACAAAATCTTATCATAGCATACATCATAATAACAAAAGTCGCAACGCATAAGTCCTGAACAACACTCAGCTAGTTTAAACGCCTCCTCTTTTTCTCCCATAAAGAATTTGATCATGGCATAGTCAGAATATCTGAGCGGACTGGATTGTGGGAATTTGAGATATGCCTCTATTCCACCAATTTCCTTATAGCCGCGTTTCAGGCATTCCTCTGCCCTTTTTGCCAGAACCTTAGCCCAATCCTTAAGTCCGTAGCCATAACAAGCCGCAGCAAAATATCTATATAACTCACTCATATCCCTGAGTTCGCTTCTACTATTCATATAATCCTCAGGCTTTTCAATATACACATCCTTCTTAGAATGTCTGGCAAAAATATTACCCTTCTTGAAAATATTTGAAAGAGAAACTACCTTACTAGGATCAGAGTCTATAGGCATCTTATATCTGATTGCCTTTTCAAAGTATAATATAGCATCCTTATAATTTCTCTCATTATTTACAAGATGATCTGCTATTCTTCTGAAAATGCTTGCATAAACTCTTCTCTGATTATTTGAGATTTCTTTAAAAGAAGTAAGGTAACCTCTGTCCTTAATATAATCCATTATTTCCTGCAAATAGAGTGCTGCCTTTTTTTCATCTCCACCTAAATGGGCACATTCCACCTTTCTGATCATAAACCTGATAACGTCATCATCATACCACCCATTCCTGGTTTCCTCTAATCTTCTCTTATTATATTCAACAAGATTAGAATATATTTCCATAGCCTGTTTAAATTGCTTGCTCTTAATATAAAGTCTGGCTATAGATTCTTCTACATTATTATTATGGCCAAATGCATCTTTGGACTTCTCAAGGTAATCTAAAGCTCTCCTAAACTCGCCCATTTGTTCACAACATTTGGCAGCATTAGTATAAGGAATTCTAGTTTCAAGCTCATTCTTCTGAACCTCTATTCCATCATTAAAATGCTTAAGAGCTCCCATAAAATCACCAGATCTCATCTTGGCAACTCCAAGACAATTATGGGCATAAGGATTAGACGAATCCTGTTCTATTGCCTTAGTAGCATCCTCTATTGCCCCGGCAAAATCATAACCATCCATATAAAGAAGTCCACGCTCTATCCTGTAATAACCATCATCTATTATTTCAAGCTGTCTTGTAGCATATGCCACAGCTTTATCATAAAAATTTCTGTCTTCAAGGCGATTATACTCATCCTGATAAAAATTCATAAGTCTATTATTAGCCTGTCTATGATTTTCATCCTTTTCCAGACATAATTCATACTGTTCAACAGCCTTATTTCTTTCTTCCAGACGATTATAGTACTCCCCATACTCAAAGTTAATAGCGGCATCATCTGGATATATTTCCAGCATCTTATCATATACAGGACATACATCTCTTTTATTGAATTCTTCAATATCAGTCATTATCCATAGAAGACGCTTACAATCAGGATATAATTCAAGACCCTTTTTCATACATTTTTCTGCAATGTCAAGCCTGCTTCTTCTTCCATCCTCATCCTTCATATTCATATAAAAATATGAAATGTCAGAATATGCATCTTCCTCCTTTTCTATATCAGAATCCTTATTATATAAGTTTTCTCTAACCTTTTCATATAGCTTTTCAGCATCCTGAATTTTGCCCTGCTGATAAAACATCTGGGCTTTAACCATATCTATGCTGTCGCTTTCCAGCCCTTGATTTTCTGCTCTTTCAATCACCTTTTCTGCATCATCATATTGGTTAAAATTAACGAATACCCTTGCTGCCAGTGCGTAAGCCTGCGGATAATCCGGATAGTCCATTATTATATTATAATAATCATCTATAACCAGCTGTGCATCTCTCATATCATAAGCAGTGCGCTGTCTATGTATATAGCCTGGAACACAATGATCTGTAAAATCCACCATTTCATTCCATACATCCATAGCATCCTGATATCTTTCCATGTTCTGTAATAGCATTCCATATTTTTCAAGATAAAAAAGTATCTCATTAATATCATCAGGAATATCCTTTTTTGCTGATTCATATGCCCTTAATAAATACTTTAATGCTGACTCATTATCCCCCAGCTGTTGATATGTATCTCCAATAAGATAATAACAGAAAGAAGACCTCTTTACTCGGCCCATATCCTTTATGGATAATTCTTCTCCACCATTTCTTTTACTTTTCATTTCATCAAGATTCTTTTCCCATATAAGAAGATATGGAAGTGCCTCCTGATACTTTTCCTGCATATAATATTCTCTTGCATAAAGATTATTATACCCATAAGCATTTTCATCATTCTTCTCTGTCTGTTCAAGAACCTCAAAGATTTTATCATGCCTATCCAGTCTGAAGAGACTCCATCCCAATTCTACCTTTTCCACATCATCAAGTTCATTATTCTTAAGCCTTTCAAAATAATCAGCTATCATAATTGATGAGATTTTTTTCAGTAATAAGACGCCCTGATAGAAATTAGAATTTATATCAAGCGCATCCAGGATTTCTTCATTTGCAGCTTCATACTTTTTATCAATCAGTAATAACTGGCTTCTGCAATACTTTGTATAAACAGTACTATCTTCCTTTTCTAATTCCTCAATAATTGCCTTGCACTTAGTTATTACCCTATTGTTATAGGCCTGAATTTCCTCAGAATCTGAATCAATATCCGGATTATGAATTGACTCCAGTACTTGATCCAGTACCACTCTCATGGCCATGAAAAATGTATAATGATTATATTTACCCAGGAAGTCTAAAAGACCATCATTAACTATGGCTTCCGCCAGCATTTTTGCCTCTTGCATTCTTGATGGATCATTCTTCCCTAGAAGCTCCAGGAGGGCAATTTTATTACCAGATTCCTCTGGATTCCATATTGAAAATGTATTTTCATATTCTAATATGGCAGAAAGCGCCTTTAGTTTCGTATCTATTTCTTCCTGATACTGATTCTTTCTTTCTTCAGTTTTTGTTTTGATAAACTCTTCTCTTTCTGACTCAGCTAAATCTTCAGGAATACTCTCAAGAATTTCTTTTGATATAGCCTCTTTGGTATCTTCAACTAAGATACGATATATATCATTTAGAATTATCCTGAACTGGGTAACACTTCTAATATATGCATCTTCATTCAAAACATAAACCGGAGGAGTATAATCATCAGAATTAGCCTCAATGACTATAGGCTTACACTTTTCTGATCCTTCTCCAAATTTTTTTCCAAATACCAGGGCATAATTGTCCTTAAATTCTTCCCTTGTTCTAATAAGGTCAAAACCAAATCCGTCATTAGAGTCTATGCTGTTAACAACAAAATTAATAAAATCAGGAGGGAATATCTCCTTTAATTCCTTCTCACTTCCCTTGATGTCAAAGGTCTTATCAAGCAGGTCCCACCATGCTGGAGGAAGCATAAACCTTTCCATAATATCCGCCAGAAGAAGCTCTCTTAATTCGTCAGCAGTATCCAGTTCAATACATAAAGGATTATCAAGCCACTCCTCTAATTTATCTGTAACATTCCTATTCAGAATATCATCATATATAAGATCAAACTTATGAATATGCTTTTCTATATCAGTAGCATTTGCCTCATCATATTGATTATTCTGATTATTATCTTGCTCCTGATTCTGAACCTTATTCACGGCACCCTCAAAGGCTTCTCTAAGCTTCATAAAGCCTTCCGCATCATCCTCCGGATTTACACTTACAAGCTTAGCTCGATATGCAGCTACTATAGCATCCATATCCTCTGTTTCTTCTATTCCCAGTACCTTCCAGATTTCATAATTTTCCATATACTAACACCTCAATACACTTTAATGTATATATTAATTCTGATTCAATAATATCTCTTTATAAACCCTTGAACAGTTTTCTCTATCATCAAATTGGAAGAAGTCATCAGCTCTCATTCTGTATAATTCCTTCATATTACAACCCTCTTCCATATATGAAATAATAAGATTTATAAGCTCATCCTTCCTTCTGACTATCTCTCCAAATGCCATTGTGTCATAGCGGTAGACGCCTTCCTCATAATGAGCCTCCAGCTCTGTGGGATGATAATAAATTATCGGCTTTCTCATATAAGCAAAATCAAATTGAATTCCACTATAATCCGTAATCATAAGACTGGACTGACAGAACATATCCTCATAGCTCATATCCCCGGTAGATGGAATAATATCTACATAAGGATTCTTATCAAAATCCTCTGCCTGAGGACTGACAATAGGATGAAGAACATATTTTATCTTATAATTATGACGTCTTGCTGCATCTATAAGCCTTTCATCGTTTATAAGACTGTTATATACCTTGTAATAAGGTGTTTCCTTAAATTCTGGATTGTAATCCCGCTCTACACCTTCATTCCTGGTTACGAAGCTGGCCGACTGCATCCTCCAGGTTGGAGATATCATAATCTGCTTTGGATTATTTTCCGGATTATTATTTTGGCTTTTATCCACGAGTCCATCATAACGAGGTATACCACTAAGCTTAAGGGCATTATAGCCTACATAATCATAAACAGGATGCTGAAGATTGGCCATCTCATACTTTGAAGCAAGAAAATATAATCTTGTGTTATCCCTAAGCCTCTGTTGAGCAAGCCCTATCTTTTGAACTGATAACCCATGCTGAAGACATACCACAGTAAAATCAGTTATACCTCTTATATATCTGGAATTTTCCAGATAATAATCATTAAATGCAAATACCGTGGAATTGGTAACCAGCATAACATCTGCATTTAAGAAAACCAGCCTGTGTAGAAAGCTTCCCCTTCTTAGTACCTTGTAGCCCTCATTACAAAGTCTTTGATAATCAGGACAAGCCTTATCTACAAGATAATAAAGCCTGTCCGGCATGTCCTCTTTCTTAACTATAGCACGATTATTTTCTAAATTAAGGGGTATTTGCTTATTTCTTTTCAAATCCACCGCATATTTATACATATATTCAGCAGAATCCCCCGCCTTATATATCTTATCAAAGAACATCCATGTTCTATGGCTTCTAAAGTATGGTCTTGTAATAACCCAGGCCATTCTGAGAAGAAGAAATCTCAGATGATGCATCCTAAGCCCAGGACTGGTTAAAAGCTCCCAGCCTGTTTTCAATTCCCAGCCTGCCATCTTAAACCAATTATAATTTTCAATACATATACCTGTAACTATACTAGCCTCTTTTTCCTTATAAGAAGCTGTTCTTGAATCGTGCACTGCCCTTAGAATCCATTTGCCCACATGCCAGTAATTGTTTACTGGAAATGCAGAAAGACGGCTTGTATGAGACTTAAATTCAAACAATAGTGGATAGGATATTCCCTTATACTCTATATGGCAGGTCAAAATATCCCTTCCTGTCTTTACATCCTCTACATTATTACCTTCCAAAAGGGGTATACTTACATGAAATGGGTATCTTTTATAAGCCGATCTGGCAAAAAATTTGGTTAGAGAATATCTCTGGCAGAACTGTGGCTCATACCTTTTTCCCTTATACTCAAAGTAATATTTTATTATATCCTTATCGTATATATCTGGAAATGAACCATCTATCTCAAGTGTATAGGTTTCATTATCTTTATATTTATAATTCTTCCAATTCTTGACTCTCTTACCAGACGAATCCATTATATCCATTAGCTGGATATTGCACCTAAGAGAATAGGTACTGTGAACAGGTACATTTGCAACTGTAATATAAAGTTGGTTATTACCATAACCCTGAGTATGGTGATAAGGGGAATAAATTATATCCTGATCTTCTTCAATACCCGCTGCATTTGCATCAATGTTACTATCAAGATTAATAAACTGACTATCAGGAATTAAGCCAGGGGTCTTATTGTACTTGATACGAAGAAGCATCCTGCAGAATTGGTAATCCCTCTTATAAACCGGATACCTATGGGCATTCATTATAATCTGGTCATCTATATATTGAAGCACTTCATGTATAAGACCCATATAATAATCTGTTTCGTCCTCTGACAGGACATGACGATTATTATTATTCTGATTAGCCTCAAGACGGCAGGTCAGATTATACATAACATAATACTGGAAGAGAAATGAAGGCTTTTCCTCCTCTAGTTTAGGAAGGAGAAATCTTTCTATATCATCAAGGTACCAGGCTTTATCATATATACCGTGGAATTTTTTATAATTTCCATCTCCCGCTTCCTCCTGGCTATAGTAAATCTCCTCTGCTTTCTGCTGAATCAGAAATGGATGAGCCCTCATAAGTCTAAGGAGAAAATCCGCCTCATAATTATAGGTAAGACTACCATTCATCCTAAGTCCTTCATGTTTTGATATAATACCAAGGTTCAGCATTACTCCAGTTATTCTGTCAGGAATCTGAAAAAGCTTCTTAGGAGTCGCAAGAACTGCCTCTGGATTCTCTTTCAGCCTTTGGGCTAGAAACTCTGCCATCCCCTTCTCATCAGAGCACTGATCTTCTTCAGAAATAACCATAAGAAAGCCTTCTGGATATTTATCCAGAAAGCTGTTAAATTCTTCTATAAACTTGTTCCTGTCATTTTTATGCAGGATATATATATTCTCTTCCATGTCTCTAATTATTTATAAGCTTTATACTTCTGCAATCGCTTCCATTTCTATAAGCACATCCTTTGGAAGACGAGCTACCTCTACACAGCTTCTTGCAGGATAATTGTCTGTAAAATACTCCGCATAGATTTCATTTATCTTTGCAAAATCATCCATGTTCTTGATGAAAACAACAGTCTTTACAACCTTATCCATAGATGTTCCACTAGCCTCAAGAAGTGCTTTAACATTCTCAAGAGCCCTCTTTGCCTGAACCTCAATTCCACCTTCAACAAGTGTATTTGTAGCAGGATCGATTGGAATCATACCTGATGTAAAAAGAAGATTTCCAACCTTTACAGCCTGTGAGTAAGGACCTATAGCTGCAGGTGCCTTATCTGTACTTATAATTACTTTTTTAGAATCTTGCATTATATTTTCCTCCATATATAAAATTCCAGAAAACTAAATATAGCCTCCCATTATTTTATTAAAATTATTATTAAATTTTCTATTTTATTTTGATTTATTTTTACTGCCGGCCTTTAGTTTTCAGCAATAAACATTATAGCACTTCCTTAATATTCCTAAAACAAATATATTATCCTACTGATATTCATCAATACGAAATCATTTATCTTAATTAAGATGAATTTAATTTTAATATTCAATTTTAATATTCAATTTTAATATTCATTTTAAAAATATTTATCTATATCAGGCCTTACAGATTCTGATAACTGTATTTTTAACAATATCAATAAGCTTACGGCTGGCCTGGTTAGCCACCTCCTGAACTTCTTCATGGGTCGCTACTATATCCTCATTATCAATAGCCATATCTGTTACGCAGCTGAGTCCAAGAAGACGTATTCCCATTGCATTAAGAACAATGGCTTCACACACCGTACTCATTCCTACAGCATCTGCTCCAAGCATGGCATAGGCTCTTGATTCCGCAGGTGACTCAAAGGCAGGCCCTGTAACCTGAAGATATACACCATCCTCAAGATCTATTCCCAGGTCCTCAGCCACACCATGCATAATGCCTATATATTCCCTATCATATACAGCATTCATGGCAGGAAATCTTGGGCCGAACCTTTCATCGTTAGGTCCAATAAGTGGGGATGGGATAAATGAAGAAATATGGTCATTTATACACATAAGGGTGCCTGGTCTGTATGAACGGTTAAGACCGCCGGATGCATTTGTAAGGAATATACTCTTTACACCCATAAATGCCATAACCCTTACTGGAAGTACAACCTGATTCATAGGATATCCCTCATAAAAATGCACCCTTCCGTTCATAAGTACAACTGGAATATCATCTATCTTACCAAATATGAATTCTCCCTTATGACCAGCAACAGTGGACACAGGAAAAAATGGAATATCAGAATATGAAATCCTGTCAACAACCTCAACCTCATCAGCAAGTCCCCCAAGTCCCGAACCAAGAACTATTCCAAAAACCGGACGAAGCTTAGTTTTTTCCTGGACCCACTTTGCAATAGCTTCAGGATCCATAGATTCTATATTAGACATAAAAACACCTCCCTGATATACTCTGACAAATAATCCCCCTTGCCAAAGTAATATTTTATAAATATAAATCTTATATATTACATTTTTCGCAATACTCTTGCTACACTATAGTAACAAAATAAGCCCTCTCCCGCAAGTGGGAGAGGACTTACCTAGACCACAGATATATTATTAACTACCTAGATATAATTAATTATATCCAGCAATACATCTCAAATTTTAAAGGTATTATTATACTACTGGCATATTCCACTTTCATTTATCCAGTAACCATCTATATATGTATTACTTTCCATGTATCCATCTGATCCAAAGTAGTACCAGCTTCCATCTATCTTCTGCCACTGGGATTTTGCATACCAGCCTGAGCCATCGCTATACCACCATCCGCTTGAATCACTATTCCAGGATGCTGTATATCCGTAGGTAAGTGCTCCATCTGAATCTAACCAGTAACCATCATACCATTCGCTGGCTGCCATATATCCATCTGATCCGAAATAGTACCAGGTTCCATCCACCTTCTGCCACTGGCTTACTGGATACCAGCCTGATGAATCCTCCAGCCACCAGCCCTTTCCATCAGATTTCCACTCCATTGTTGCTGAATATGTCTGTGTACCATCTGCATTATACCAATATCCATTTTTCCATTCTCCATCAGATGCACTTGAGCTTGATCCTGAAGATGAACCTGAGGATGTACTTGTTGATGCTGCTGATGCTGCTGATGTATCTATAGTAGGCTCAGCAGGCTTTGTTACTGCAGAAACTTCTTCTGTAGTCTCTACTATACCTGAAGCAGGACTGCCTGATGTATAAGTAGTTCCGCCAACTGTAAGTGAATAACCATTATAATTTATCTTTCCACTTCCTGATATTGAAGAAACAGTTGAATTGCCTGTCAGCTCCCATACAGCCTCTCCACCGGACATTGTTACATTTACAGTTCCTATGCTTGATGAAACGCTTGTTCCCTTGTCATTTGTTATGCTTCCACTTGTATAGCCACGAAGTGTAGAGCTTCCTGAAAGGTTAAGTGTAAGTGTAGAATCGCTGCCTACTAATATTGCACCCTCAAGAACCTGATCTGTCGCATTCAGGGTGGCTATATTATCAGCACCGCTCCATCCATCATCACATACAGAAATAAGTACATTATCTGAATCATAGTTATAAATGTTAGTGCCACTTAGACTGATAATTGCAGATGTATTGGTTACATGGAATACATGTCCATTAAGACTGTTAAGAGTACCACCACTCATGGTAAAGCTTGATGTACCATCTGCCGCATCACCTGATTGGGACTGATAAATCATTATTGTATCGTAAAATGTAGCATTTCCATTTAGGGAAGTGTTATCAGCTGTAAGTGTGGAGTTGTTAATTGTTATTGAGTTCTTACCCTCTATGCAGACTCCCTCTGATTTTGCTGATGCAAGTTCTGCATCATTTACAGTTATATCAGCTGTGGAATAAATAGCAGGTGATCCGGTTCCGGCTGATGTATAGGATCCGCCTGTTACTGTTACAGTTCCTCCACCTCTATCTGTTCTTATGGCTGCGGATGAATTACCGCTTGTGTTAACTGTAAGGTTCTTTGCTACCATAACGCCACCACCAGTTGTCATGATTCCACCACCATTACTTCCTGTTGTGGTTATTGTGGTATCTGTTATATAAACAGTAGTTCCATCACCTGCAGCTCCGTTCTGTCCGCCGTTACCGCCGTAAGAGAAAACTCCATTTGCCCCTGTGGCTGTGGCATATACACTTCCGCCTGTAATATAAGTTGTGGAGCCACCCTTAACTGTTATTGCTGAATTGATTCCGTAGAAGTTGCAGTTATCTCCACCATCTGAGTCTCCGGATTTAGTTACTGTAGGAGATGTGATAGTAACCTCTGAAGAAGTATTAACCAGTATTGCATTTTCATCTGCAGTAGTGGATGTATAATTTCCTGCTCCAAGTGTCTGGGCACTAGTTACTTCTGTTGCACCTGAATAGGTAAGATCCGACGAGGATGAGCTTCCAGGAGGGGTTCCCATCTCTCCACCGCCACCGCCTTCAAATCCACCACCATCTGGTGGTGATGGTGGTTCATCAGCAAAGGCCACCATAGAGCTTGACATCATCATTGCTCCGGCAAGAACAGTTGCAAAAACCTTTCTTGTGTTTCTTCTGTAATTTCTTCTTACATTCTTTGCATCCTTTTTTAATTCATTCTTTTCAAATCCCATTCCATTAATTCGCTTCATAAGCATACCTCCTTTTGACCTTTAATTGACTTGGTAAAACTATATTCTTAAATAATCAGATATAATTCAGATTAAAAACAAACCTTTCTGTTCATTTCCTAGCTTTTTAGTTTTTATTGTTTTTTCTTGGTTTTATTAATTTTTCAATCTTTTTTCAATCTTTTTCATATATGATGATTTGATTATAAGTATGCAAACTGAAAAGAAACTTAAAAAAAT
>JAILGP010000215.1 GCA_024696635.1 Eubacterium sp.
AATGGGATACGAAGCGTCAGAAGAGACAGACTATGAACTTTACTTCGATGGTACTCGACCTGACGTGTTCTGTGAGTTATGGATTCCAATCAAAAAGAAGTAAGTGGTTAATGGAAGAACATCAGGAGGGCAGTGAGCTGACTAACAGCGATAAAGGACTTAAAAATATGAAGATAACTTAATGATTTCTATGCAGCGATAAGGCGTCTATGAGTAGAAATACTTGTAGGTGCTTTTTTGATTTTAGATAAACCTTTGGACAAAAAGTCCAAAAGATTGCTTACGTAGGAAAGAGCACATTGTAAACGAGTAGGAGGAATATCATGGAAAGAATAGTTGATGAAACAGTAGATGTGACCGAAAAAGTATAGGTGCCAATTGAGAAGAAGATTAATCTGACGATTAAAGAAGCTGCGGAGTATTCGAATATCGGAATTAACAAGATAGCAGAGCTGCTCCGTAATCCGATGTGTAACTTTGTTTATACATTGGAAACAAGAAATTAGTAAAGAGAAAAGAATTTGAACAGTATCTTTCGTCGGTAAGGGAAATATGACATAAGAGGTGCTGTGTTTTACGCTAAATAGGTTTGAAAAGTATACTGTTTTATGGTATTATAACTCAGTTATACAAAGCTCTTAAAGGAAAGAAGGAAATATTATGAAACTAGGCATTGTGGGACTTCCCAACGTAGGAAAATCTACATTATTCAATTCGCTTACAAAAGCTGGAGCTCTTGCGGCTAATTATCCATTTGCAACCATTGATCCAAATGTTGGTATAGTTGCAGTTCCGGATGAGAGACTGGATGTACTTACTAAGATGTATGATTCGGATAAAACTACTCCGGCTATTATTGAGTTCGTTGATATAGCAGGTCTTGTAAAAGGTGCATCAAAGGGTGAAGGACTGGGGAATCAGTTTCTTGCAAATATACGTGAGTGTGATGCCATAGTACATGTTGTAAGATGCTTTGATGATCCAGATGTTATTCATGTAGATGGTTCCGTAGATCCTATTAGAGATATTGATACTATTAATATAGAACTTATTTTCTCGGATCTTGAGGTCCTTGAGAGAAGAATCTCCAAGACCACAAAGATTGCGAGAAATGATAAACTGGCTGCGAAGGAACTGGATTTCCAGCAGCGCATAAAGGCTCATCTTGAGGCTACCAATCCTGTTAGAACATTTGAGATAAATGAAGCTGATGAGGATGAGGTTGCCTGGATTAAGGAGTATTCACTTCTTACAGAGAAGAAGGTTATATATGCTGCAAATGTAAGTGAAGACGATATGGCTGATGATGGAGCTAATAATGACTATGTTAAGAAGGTTAGAGATTATGCTGCAGAGACTGGGGCTCAGGTATTCACTGTATGTGCACAGATGGAAGCAGAAATCTCTGAACTGGATGATGAAGAAAGAGCTATGTTCTTAGAGGACCTTGGACTTAAGGAGTCAGGACTTGATAAGCTGATAAAGGCAAGCTATACACTGCTTGGACTTATTAGTTATCTGACAGCAGGAAAGCAGGAGTCAAGAGCCTGGACCATAAAGAAGGGAACTAAGGCACCTCAGGCTGCAGGTAAGATTCACTCTGACTTTGAAAGAGGATTTATTAAGGCAGAAATAGTTGCTTATGATGATCTTATTAGAGAGGGAAGCATGGCAGCAGCCAAGGAAAAGGGACTTGTTCGTCAGGAAGGCAAGGAATATGTCATGAAAGACGGAGATGTAGTTCTTTTCAAGTTTAATGTATAAATGGTGGTATAAAAATGAATGGAATTTATTTCCCAGGATTGGGAATTTCTTTTGATAATGTACCCAAGGGATTTCATATAGGATCATTTTTCCTTCCTTTATATGCAGTTGTAATTACAACAGGTTTTATACTGGCATATTTTGTTTCACTTAAGGAAGCTAAAAGAACAGGTCAGGATGATGAAACCTATCTGGATTTTTTTATAGCTATGGTACTTCCTTCCATAATCGGAGCCAGAATCTACTATATTATATTTAATCTTGATAGATTTGTGGCAGATGGAAAGTCCTTTGGACAGACCCTTTTAGATATGGTCAATATCAGAAATGGCGGTCTTGGTATATATGGTGGACTTATTGTTGGTACCATAACAGCATTAATATTCTGCAGGGTTAAGAAGGTTAGACTTCCGCTTCTTGCTGATACAGTTACCATGGGTGTTCTTATTGGTCAGATTCTTGGAAGATGGGGGAATTTCTTCAATAGAGAATGTTTTGGAGCGTACACCTCATCAGTTTTCAGAATGGCAATACCAGAGGGCTATTATAATACTTCCTTTTATAATGAAATGGTAAGGGATGGGATTATTACAAGTCAGATGCAGGCTAATACTGAAATGGTAAATGGAGTATCCTGTATTACAGTTCATCCTACATTTATATATGAAGGTTTATGGAACCTAATGCTTCTTGTAATCATTTTCTTCTATAGAAAGCATAAGAAGTTTGATGGAGAGCTGGCAATGCTTTATGTTGCCGGATATGGAGTAGGACGATTTATAGTTGAAGCTTTAAGAACTGATTCGCTGATGATAGGCTCCTTTAAAATAAGTCAGGTAGTCGCAATCCTTTGTATTATTATTGCGGTGGCTGTAATAATCTATAATAGAGTAAGGATTTCCCGTATTCCAGTAAGTAATGTGGGGAAAGCTGCCATATCCCATGATGAAAGTGGAAAAGAAATGGAAAAAAACACCACAATCCAAGAAAAAAATGGGGGAGAAGTGGGAAAAGACACCACATCCCAGGAAAAGAGTTATAAATAAGTGGGAAAAGACACCACACCCCAGGAAAAGAGTTATAAATAAGTGGGAAAAAGTGCCACTTTCCATGAAAAGAGTGGGGAAAATTGTCCTAAAATATGTCCATGGGGATAAAGTGGGGAATTAGTCAAAAAAAATTTTAAAAATTAATTGATAGACTCTTGAAGAAATGAATTACTATATTTAGTGGCAATTTAATAAAAGGTTCATATATCTTGTGAAAATGTATATTTGAGTCCTGTTTTTTCGTCAAAATGACGGAAAAACAGGGCTTTTTTTAGCTTTTTACCCCTTTTATTTTCTGAAAATAAACTTGCAATTTAAGGGTTCCTAGGGTAATATACTCTATAAAGTGTGGAAGAATCCCATGCGAGAACCATGTCAACTCCATGAAGTGGGGAATTATCCACATAATCAACAGACTTATCAACAATCACGAGAAATAAGAGTCGTGAAATGAAAGTTATCAACAGTCTAAGACTTATGAAAGGGGGAACGTGAAAGTGTCTATTCTGCTTATTGGCGAATACAATCATAATATTGACGCTAAGGGTAGATTAAGCGTTCCTGCAAAATTCAGAGATGAGTTTGGTTCATCAGTAATCTTAGGAAGAGGCGCTGATGAATGTCTTAGATTATATAGCTTAGAAGAGTTTGAGACTTTTAAGGACAATTTACTTAGCCAGTTGGATACAAGTGATGAGGATGATAGAGATTTATACAGATATTTCACAGCTAAGGTTGATAGATGTGACTTTGATTCTCAGGGAAGAATTATAGTTTCCAAGAAGATGAGAGACTATGCCGGACTTACCAAAGAGGTTGTAGTTATTGGAAATGGAAATGTAGCTGAAATCTGGGATAAGGCTCTTTACGATGAAAGATTTAGTGATGATAAGTTCACTAGTGAACAAGTATCTAAGAAGATTAAGCAGAAGAAGATTCGCTTCTAATAGGACACGGGAGGAACTGACAATTGGAATTTAAACATATACCAATCATGTTAGAGCCTGTGATAGAAGGTCTTGATATAAAAGCAGATGGAATATATGTGGATGGAACTCTTGGTGGAGCTGGTCATTCATTTGAAATAGCAAAAAGACTTTCGCCAGAAGGAAAGCTTGTGGGGATAGATCAGGATCAGGATGCTCTAAAAGCTGCGGGACAAAGGCTTAAGGACTTTCCTAATATAGAACTTATACATAGCAATTATGTGAATATGAAAAGTGCTCTTCTTGATAGAGGAATAAAGTCTGTTGATGGAATACTCCTGGATCTTGGTGTTTCATCCTATCAATTTGATAATGCAGATAGAGGCTTTTCCTATAGGGAAGATGCACCCTTAGATATGAGGATGGATCAAACTAATCCCTATACTGCACAGGATCTTTTGAATGATTATTCTGAGGAAGAGCTTAGAAGAATCATAAGAGATTACGGAGAAGAAAAATTTGCAGCAAGGATAGCAGCATCAATAGTTAAGTTTAGACAGGTAAAGAGGCTTGAAACAACCTTTGAATTAAATGAAATAATTACAAACTCCATACCTGCAGCAGCTAGAAGGCAGGGTGGAAATCCCTGTAAGAGAACATATCAGGCAATCAGAATTGAACTTAATAAAGAATTAAATGTTCTTGAAGATGGTCTTGAGGATATGATCGATATCCTGAACCCGGGAGGAAGGCTCTGTATTATAACATTTCATTCTTTGGAAGATAGAATAGTAAAGCAGGCTATGCGAACAGCAGAGAATCCTTGTATATGTCCGCCGGATTTTCCGGTATGCACCTGTGGAAGGAAATCAAAGGGTAAGGTTATTACAAGAAAGCCTATTGTGGCAGATGATGAAGAGTTAGAGAGAAATCCCAGAAGCTCCAGTGCAAAGCTACGTATTTTCTGCAAAAAATAAATTTACTGGGACTAATAAAATTAGAACATTATTATTTTTCTAGTTATAAATATTATCTATAAATTTGATTTTAATGGTTCATAGGGTTTAATGGTTTAAGTGAAAAAGAGATGGGAAGTGTAAGGTTATGGCAAGATATAAGAGAGAAATGTATTATGAAGATGGAAATACAGTAAGACGTTATGAGGCATATCCGGAATCTCCAAGGAGAAGACGTGAGGACTATCCTCAAGAGGAAAGAACATCAAGAAGACGTAATGTAAGCTATGAAGGAGCTGCGCGTAAGGCTGAGGAATCAAAGGGCTTTGACCTTAAATATACAGCTGTTTTGGTATTTATGCTGCTTATGGTTGTGGCATCCTGCGTAGTTATGATAACAGTGCAGACTGAGGTTGATGCCAAAGAGAAAAAGATAGATTCTCTTAGAGAAAGTATTCAAAACATAGAAGCTGATAATGCTGCCTATGAGAATAAACTTGACAGCATGTATTCCTTGGAAGATATTTATAGTATTGCAACAGGTGAGCTTGGTATGGTATATTCTCAAAATGGACAGATTATATACTACGAGCAGGAAAATGGCGACTATGTAAAACAGTATAATGATGTACCTAAGACCGTTGATTAATCAGCGGTCTTGATGTGGTTTTATAGGAAAGTCAAAATTATAGGATTTAGGGGTTTTATTTTACATGGCAGATAGACCTAAAAGAAAGAGGAAAGTATTTAACAAGAGGATGCGAAGGCATCTTCTGTTTTTGGTTATAGCATTTACCGTTTGCTTTGGTATAATCATCGGAGCTGTTGTATATTACAACATATTTGAGGGAGATGAGTATACCGAAAGGGTTTTGGCACAAAAGGATTATGAAAGTATTATTGTACCATTTAAGCGCGGTGATATATATGATTGCAATGGTTCTGTGCTTGCAACCAGTAATAAGGTTTATAACCTGATAATTGAGCCAAAGAATATAATTGAATTTTCTTATACGGAAAAGGCGACAAGGCTTGCTCTTAAGGAATATTTTGGAATAACTGAAGAGGAACTCAATACTTATCTTTCTGATACGGAATCTATGTATAAGGTTATTCGTAAGAAGTTGGTTTATGATGATGTTAAACAATATATGGCTGATGATAGAAATGATTCTGATAATCTTGAGTATGTGGTTGGTATAAGACTGGAAGAGGAATATGTAAGAAATTATCCTAATGGAGACCTTGCTTGTCATGTCTTGGGGTTTGTGGTAAGCGGAAGTGAAGGAATTGGTGGAGTAGAGGGAAGCTATAATTCTTACCTTAATGGCCAGAATGGAAGAAAATATGCTTACCTTGGAGAAAACTACAGCTTACAGAGGGAACTGGAAGTACCAACCAATGGATATAGTCTTGTTACTACAATTGATAGTGAGGTTCAGAGAATAGTACAGGAGAAGACTGAAGCATTCCAGAAGGAATTTAATGCAAAGAATATTTCTGTGCTGGTTATGAATCCTAAGAACTGTGATATAATTGCTCTTTATAATGTTCACCAATACGATCCCAATAATGCATATTCTATGGAATCATGCAGATATCAGTTTGAGGAAGAGGGGCTTCTGTCAGATGCTGAATATAAGGATATGTGTAAAAAGCTTACAGATGAGGAAAAGATACAGCATCTTGATCAGGTTTGGAGAAACTTTGTTATAAGTGATACTTTTGAACCTGGATCGACTTATAAGACATTTACAATATCAGGAGCCATTGAGGATGGTGCTATAACAGGTGATGAACAGTATTTCTGTGATGGTGTTCAGCAGGTGGCTGACTGGGCTATCAAATGTCATAAACGTAGCGGACATGGCTGGCTGACTGTGCCACAGGCTTTGGAGCAGTCCTGTAATGATGCCCTTATGCAGATAGCGGCTCAGGAGGGGGCTACAACCTTTGATAAATATCAGGTTCTCTTTGGATTTGGTCAGAGAACCGGAATTGACATAATCGGAGAACCAAGTGCTGAGGATCTTTATAACGTTGTGTATCATCAGGAAAATCTTAATCCGGTTGAGCTTGCAACATCATCCTTTGGGCAGGGTCTTAATGTTACTATGATGCAGCTTGGAACAGCCTTTTGTTCTGTTATAAATGGTGGCTATTATTACCAGCCCCATGTTGTCAAGAAGGTTATTGATGAAGATGGTAATCTTGTTGAAAATTACGATAGGATACTTGTAAGAAGAACTATATCAGAAGAAACTTCAGAAAAAATGAAGGGTATTCTTCGTGACGTTGTTGAGAATGGTACAGGTAGAAGAGCCATAGTTGAGGGCTATGAGGTTGGTGGTAAGACTGGTACAGCCGAAAAGCTTCCTCGTAATCAGGGTAAGTATATACTTTCATTTATAGGCTTTTCTCCAGTGGATGATCCTCAGGTAATGGTTTATTGTGCAGTTGATGAACCTGCAGTTCCTAATCCGGATGAGTCTGGTGCCGGAGCCCTTCTCTTTAATGACATAGCTGAGGAGCTTCTTCCTTATATGAATATTTATAAAACTGGCGATGCAGAGGAAGTAGATGCAACTGGTACAGATGAAACTGCTACATCTGTATTTGAGGGTGATGCGCCTGCCATCAGTTCTGCAGGCTCCACGCTTGAAGAAAATCAGCAACCTGTTGAGGAAACAAGTGAAGAATCCAGTGAGGAATCAAACGGAGAAACAAGCGATCAGGGAAGTGGTACAGAAAATAATGGAGAGACTGGTCAGGAGAATGGAGATAGCATAATGGATGGGCTTAATGAGAGTAGTGAAGGTGAATGATAATCGGATTGATATATCGATTAGGAAATGAGAGGATAAGTTATGGAATTCAGAAAAGTAGTAGTCGCAGGAGCTGGTAAAAGTGGAATAGCAGCAGCAGGTCTTTTGGTTAGAAATGGTGTAAATGTTGTTATTTATGATGGTAACGAAAAGATTAACCCTGATGATATAGTTGAGGGAATGGGTAATGCTTCTTTGGTAAGTGTTCAGCTTGGTAAGCTTACAGATGAGGCTCTTGAAGGGGCTGATCTCTTTGTAATAAGTCCAGGTATTTCTCTTGAGGCTCCTTTTGTAGAGAAGGTCAGAGAAAAGAATATTCCAATATGGGGAGAGATTGAACTGGCTGATTACTATAATAAGGGTGTTATAGCTGCAATAACAGGAACTAATGGCAAGACAACTACAACAACTCTTGTGGGAGAGATATTCAAGAATTATCAGAAGAATTATCTTGTTGTTGGTAATATTGGTCTTCCTTTTACAAGATTTGCTGATTCTACAACAGAGGATACTATTATAGCTGCTGAGATAAGCTCCTTCCAGCTTGAAACAATACACAGCTTTAAACCTCATGTATCGGCTATACTTAATCTTACTCCTGATCATTTAAACAGACATCATACATTTGAAAATTATATACAGGCAAAGCTGAGAATTACTGAAAATCAGACTGAAGAGGATTATGCCATACTTAATTATGACGATTCAGAAACAAGATCAAGAGCATCAGAGATAAATGGACCAAGGATAGTTTATTTCAGTCATGAAAAGGAAGTTGAAGAGGGTTCATTTGTAAGAGATGGGAAAATATATGTAAGACGTGACGGCGTAGAAACCTATATGCTTGATGTATCAGAGATTAAGATTCTTGGTCAGCATAATCTGGAAAATGTACTTGCAGCCATTGCTATTTCTTCATATATGGATATTCCTGCTGATGTTATTAGAGATACAGTTCGTGAATTCAGTGGCGTTGAGCACAGAATAGAATTTGTTCGTGAAGTAAGAGATGTAAGATATTTTAATGATTCAAAGGGTACAAACCCTGATGCCGCAATAAAGGCGGTTCTTGCAATGAGAGGAACCACGCTTCTTATAGGTGGCGGTTATGATAAGGATTCGGATTATGATTCCTGGGTAGAATGTTTCCCTGGAAGAATTAGAGTTCTGGTTCTTATGGGAGAAACTGCTGATAAGATTGAAAAGTGCTGCAAGGCTCATGGCTTTAATGAGATAGTTAAGGTTGATAGTCTTGAAAGTGCAGTTGCATATTGCTATGAACATGCAAAGCCGGGAGATAATGTTCTTCTGTCACCAGCCTGCGCAAGCTGGGATATGTTCAAGAGCTACGAAGAAAGAGGTACTTTATTTAAAGTATATGTAAATGGTTTAGAGGATTGATTTTTATGGCAGAACAGAAGAAAAAAACTTTCTGGCTGAGAAATGGTACATATTTTGATTATCCAACTCTGTTCTATATCATTTTCCTTGTGCTTTTTGGACTAATGATGGTATATAGTGCTGGTATATATGCATCCAGGATGGAATATAAAAATGCATATGGCTATCCCTTGAGACAGTTCATTTTTTCCTGTATGGGTCTGGCGATAATGTATGTGGTATCTCGTGTGAGGTATCAGGTAATAAAGAAATTTACGACTTTAATAGTAATTACCATGATTGTTCTTCTTGGATTGGTTTTGTTGATAGGTGATGAGGTTAATGGATCTACCAGATGGATAAATCTGGGTTTTATATCATTTCAGCCTTCAGAAATAGCTAAGATTGTTGTTCCTCTTTATATGGCATATGGATGCACAGATAGGTCATATTATATGTATACCTGGAAGGGCATGCTAAAACTCTTTACTCCAGTTATTGCTATGGTTATTCTTATAGCGGTGGAGAACCTGAGTACAGCTCTCATATGTGTATTTATAGCTGGTGGAATATGGCTTATAGCAACTAAAAAATATGTATATCTGATTCCTGTAATTATTGTTGGAGCTATAGGTATAGTTATTCTTCTTAATATGGAAGGCTATCGAATGGAGCGTCTTCGTATATGGAGAAATCCTGAGGAAGGATATCAGACCATGCAGGGCCTGTATGCAGTAGGTACAGGTGGATTTTTTGGCAGGGGTCTTGGACAAAGCGTACAGAAAACAGGTAAGATTCCAGAGGCTCAGAATGATATGATATTCTCTATTATTTGCGAAGAGCTTGGAATTGTTGGTGCGGTAGGACTTATAA
This sequence comes from Eubacterium sp., assembly GCA_024696635.1. Lineage (GTDB taxonomy): Bacteria > Bacillota > Clostridia > Lachnospirales > Lachnospiraceae > Eubacterium_Q. The sequence goes on from JAILGP010000215.1 coordinate 9,774, forward strand.
TTGTATTTGTTCTTCTTATATGGAGAATGAAGTTTATAGCCGAGGGAGCTCCTGATAGATATGGATCTCTTATAGTAGTGGGTGTACTTATCCATGTTGCTGTGCAGGTTATAATAAATATGAGTGTTGTTACAAATGTTATGCCTAATACGGGTGTTACCTTGCCATTTATTAGTTATGGTGGTTCTTCCATGATCTTTCTCCTGGCAGAAATGGGGTTGGTCCTTGGAGTTTCCCGGCAGATTGTCCCGTATGGAGATGAGGAGGAATCTTCAGAGTGAGAAATAAAATACATCTTATTCCGATTATTATACTGGTGATTCTCCTTGGAGGACTTCTTTATGCAAGTACATTTACACTTGATAATATAAAGATTAATGGATGTCTTATGTCCAGAGAGGATTCTGTTAAGGCAGCTATAGAGGAAGAGGCAGTGATGGGTAATACCATTATGCTTTACCTGAAAAACAGGTTTAGTCCGAAGCCTGAGATTCCTTTCGTGGCAAAGATGGATGTGAGTTTTGAGGATAAGCATACAGTAGTTGTGGATATATATGAAAAATCCGTTGCCGGTTGTATTGAGTATATGGAAAAGTATATTTACTTCGATAAGGATGGAATTGTTCTTGAAACTATTAATGAAAGACATGATGGTGTTCCTTATATTAAGGGGTTGACGGTGAAAAGCTGGCAGCTTGGTCAGAAGCTTCCTATAGAAAATAAGAAGAAATTTGAGACTATACTTAATATAACTCAGTTAGTGGAAAAATACGATCTAAGTATTTCTGGTATTGAATTTACGGCAGATGGAGAGGTGGTGCTCTGGCATAAAAATGTCGAAATAGAACTTGGAGACGGATCCAGTATTGCTGTTCAATTGATGAATCTTGGTAGTATTCTGGAGACAGATGGACTTGGAGAAAAGAGTGGGGTCCTTTATATGAAGGACTATACGTTGGAGAATCCTACAGCCAGTTTCAAAGAAAAGTAGGAAATGTACTTCTATAAGTAGTAAAAACATACCAATTTTTGAATTTACATAATATTTTCTTGATATTTATTTAAAAATTTCGTACAATAGGCGATAGGTATGATTAGATATAGGGTTTTTATATATAATTAGTAATATTTTTAAGGAGGATGGAACCTTGCTTGAGATAAAGTCAAACGATGAGAAGAACCCTGCACGTATATTAGTAATTGGTGTTGGTGGTGCAGGAAATAATGCAGTAAACAGAATGATTGATGAGAATGTTGAGGGAGTTGAGCTTATTGCTATAAATACTGATAAGCAGGCACTTTCACTCAGCAGGGCTACAACAAAGATTCAGATTGGTGAAAAACTGACTAAGGGACTTGGTGCTGGAGCTAAGCCTGAAATCGGTGCCAGTGCTGTTGAGGAAAACAGGGAAGAGATAAATGACATTATTAAGGATGCAGATATGGTGTTCGTTACCTGTGGTATGGGTGGCGGAACAGGTACAGGTGCTGCTCCTATAGTTGCTGAGATAGCTCGTAATCTTGGAATTCTGACTGTAGGTGTTGTGACTAAGCCATTTTCCTTTGAAGGTAAACCACGTATGGCTAATGCTTTAAATGGTATAGCAAAGCTTCGTGAAAATGTTGATACACTTATTGTTATTCCTAATGATAAGCTTCTTCAGATTTGTGATAAGAGAACAAGTATTCCTGATGCACTTAAGAAGGCTGATGAGGTTCTTCAGCAGGGTGTTCAGGGTGTTACAGATCTTATTAATAAGCCGGGTCTTATCAACCTTGACTTCGCTGATATCCAGACAGTTATGCGTGATAAGGGTATCGCTCATATCGGTATCGGATTTGGTAGTGGTGATAATAAGGCTGTTGACGCTATTAAGTCAGCTATGGATTCACCTCTTCTTGAAACAACTGTTAATGGTGCATCTGATATCATTGTTAACTTCTCTGGAAATGTTGGTATCGTTGAAGCATACGATGCAATTACATATCTTTCAGAGGTTGCTGGTGAAGAAGCTAATATTATCTTCGGTACAGTTGATAATGACGTTTCAGGAGAGGATGTAAGCATTACAATTATCGCTACAGGTCTTGAAGATGTAGATAGGGTTGGAAATGTAATGTCTTCAAAGGTTTCTACCGTTTCAAGTCCAGCTCCTAAAGCTCCTACATTTGGAGATATTAAGACACCTAGCATGTCTGCAACAAAGAAGGTTCAGACTAAGGTAACACCTGTTCCACTTAATCTTGGTGGTTCATCTGAACCAGTAAGTAATTCTCAGCCTATAGGTGGAGGACAGGAGCCAACAAGCCCTGCAAGCTCCAACTCTGGACAGAATATTAAGATTCCTGATTTTCTTAAGAGAGGCTAAGATACTGAAGTAAAGCTAGCTTAATAATTTGATTAGTATTTTTGTTTAATAATTAAAGCCGATGACCTGACGGGCCGTCGGCTTTAAATCATTTAATAAATTTTGTTCTTTTTGAGTTTTGGATGGTTAAAAGAGGAGATATATGGTAAGCGTAATTATTCCATATCATAATAACAGACGGACTATTATGGATACTCTGGATTCTGTTGCCAGGCAGACATATAGGGATGTGGAGGTTATTATAGTGGATGATATGAGTCTTCCTAGTCAAAGAGTTGAGGATATTGTTGAAGACTATGATAGTTTTCCTTTTCCTATAATGGTTATTAATAGTAAAAAGAATCTGGGGGCATCAGGAGCCAGAAATCTGGGAGTTAGAAATGCCCGTGGAAAATATATAGCATATCTTGATTCTGATGATGTTTGGAAAGAGGATAAGCTGGATAAACAGATAAAGATAATGGAAAAATTTACTTATATGGATAAATATCCTAAGATATGTTTTACTGGAAGAAGACTTATATCTTTATCAGGAAAATCCTACAATAAAATTATTGGATGTGATATGATTGTAAATTATGATAAATTGCTTCTTTCTAATCAGATAAATTGTTCATCTGTATTGATCAGAAGGGTGGATGCCCTTAAATATCCATTTCCTGATGGTAATCTTCATGAGGATTATGCGGTTTGGCTTAAGCTTTTGGAGGATGGTGGATATGGAGTTGGTATAAATAAACCTCTTCTGGATTATAGGATTAGTATGGGAAGCAGATCGTCTAATAAGTTTAAATCTGCCCTAATGACCTACAGGGTCTATAGGTATATAGGTCTTTCATTTTTCAAATCACTTAAGTATATGAGGTCTTATATAGTTAAGGGCATAGAAAAATATGCTTAAATTTTTTGATATAGAATATGAATTTTAGGAGAAAATATGGAACAAAAAGGTGGTAGAGCGGAGCTTCTTCTGGCTGCTCTTAAGATGAGGGTTCAGGATGCTCCTTCAGAAACATTTCATTCTGAAAAAGCGGTTTTAGATAGGGCTGACCTGCTTCGTATTATTGATAACGTTACTGAGGTCGTGACAAATGAACTTAAAATGTATCGCGAGGTAACAGATAAGCGTGCCAAAATTCTTGGAGATGCTCAGGCAGAGGCTGAAGAGATTTTATATCAGGCAGAGAAGACTGCAAGCCGCATAAGAGTGACCAAGAGAAAGGATGGGGAGCCGCCTGCATTTCGTCCTTCGGAATTTTCTAAGGAAGACAAGGACATGCTGAGGACTGCTTCTGATATATATGCTGCTTCATTGATTTATACAGATGAAATGCTGACTGAGGTGGATCATCTTGTTCAGGATAGCTATGATAAAATCGAGCAGGAGTATTCTCGTATGAGAAGTACTCTTAGACAGAAGATTGAAGATATATCAGAGAATAAGTCTGAGCTTATGAGTAATCTTAACTCCCTTAAGGCTAATGATAGATATGCTCAGATTCTTGAACTTAGTGATTTGCTTTCTGTTGAGCTTTATAAGGAACGCATGAAGGCTATGGCTAAAGAGAGAGAAGACAAGGCTCAGCTTAGCTTTGAATTATCTGATTCTAAGAATGAGGTCAGGGTTTCATCTGAAAGACCAGCGATTAATCCTGACAGGACAGCTAAGAAGATTAATCAGAAAAAGGAAAGCATCGATATAGAGGTTATGGATAGATCTTCAGAGGTGGTTTCTAAAGATGTAAAGGATGTTAAGGGTATAAAGAATATAAAGGATAATAAGGATATAAAGGATAATAAGGATATAGATGTAGATTCTAAATCCAAAAAGTCAGAATAAATTATATAATATTAAGGAATGTAAGGTGAGAAAATGTCGCAAGATCATAAAGTAGAGCAGAGCTTAGAGAAAAAACAAACAAGTAGAGAAGAGGAAATCAGACTGAATGATTATCCTGAATCATATGTAAGAGTTGTAAATTATTATGAAACAGACCAGATGCATGTGGTTCATCATTCAAATTATGCCAGGTATCTTGAAGAGGCTAGACTTCATATGATGGATCAGATAGGGCTTGCCTATGATAAGCTTGAAAGAATGGGGATTATAATTCCTGTTTTGGAGCTTCATGATTATTATATAAAGTCAATAGGTTATGGGGATATAATTGAAATTGTTCCAAGAATTATAAAGCTTTCCTCTGTCAGATTTACTCTTAAGTATAATATATATAGGTCAGGTACGGATGAACTGCTTCATAAGGCAGAAACCAGTCACGCCTTCCTTGATTCAGAATTTAAGCCAATCAGTCTTAAACGTAAATTTCCTGAGATTTATGATACCTTTCTTAAGCTTGTGGTCAAAGATGATGGTCAGTAGTGTCATATAAAAATTCAAGTATTATAAATTGGTTTATACTATAAGAGTAGTCAGGTTTAATATAGAATATAATTAAAATGCCATATCAGAGTCGTATCTGATATGGCATTTATTTTATTAAATTAATTAAATTTTATTATTTGCAATCATATCTATAGCCTGTGGAAGAATTACCCATTCGGCTTCCTCCATGATTCTTCTTTGAAGTATCTCAGGTGTGTCTCCAGGAAGAACATTTACTGCTTTCTGAAGGATGATAGGACCTGTATCAGTTCCTGCATCAACGAAGTGTACTGTTGCTCCTGAAACCTTTACTCCTCTTGCCAGGGCTGCTTCATGAACTCTGAGTCCGTAGTAGCCTGTACCACAGAAGGAAGGTATGAGAGAAGGGTGGATGTTTATTATCTTGCCTTCATATTTCTGAATAACAATTTCAGGTATAACAACCAGGAAACCTGCCAGAACAATCAAATCCGGGTCGTAGCTATCCAGTGCAGCAAGAAGAGCTTTATTGAAGCTTGCTCTGTCAGGATAATCCTTAGGAGCTACAACCTTGTTATCTATTCCGGCCTTTTCGGCACGTTCAAGAGATTTGACACCGTAGTTATTAGAGATAACACCAACGATCTCTGTATTTGTAACTGTTCCGTCCTGAACCTTATCTATTATAGCCTGGAGGTTTGTACCGCCTCCGGATACCAGTACGACAACTTTTAACATATTATTTCCTCACTTATAGATAATCATAGATTATAGAAGAACAACACCTTTATCTCCGGCTACGATATCACCAATGATAAGAGCCTGATCACCTGCAGAGTTAACAGCCTTAACAACTGCATCTGCATCCTCTGCTTTAACAGCAAGCATCATACCAATACCCATGTTATAGGTATTGTACATAACGTGTTCTTCAACATTTCCTTCCTTAGCCATAAGCTTGAAGATAGGGGGTACATCGTAAGAGTTTTTGTTTACTCTGGCAAGTGCTCCTTCAGGAAGCATACGAGGTATATTCTCATAGAAACCACCGCCAGTTATATGACTTGCGCCCTTAACTGTTAATCCTGCATCCTTAATAGCCTTAAGAGCTTTAACATATATTCTTGTAGGAGTGATAAGAGTTTCTCCTACAGTTGCTCCCAGATCATCAACATATCTTGAAAGGCTCTCCTCTGTAGTTCCGAAAATCTGTCTTACTAATGAGAAACCATTACTATGTACACCACTTGATTTGATACCTACAAGAACATCGCCGGCTTTAATATCATTTCCGGTAATGAGCTTGCTTTCATCTACAACGCCAACTGCAAAACCTGCAAGATCATATTCTTCCTCAGGCATAAGTCCTGGATGCTCAGCAGTTTCACCACCAATAAGTGTGCAGCCTGCCTGAAGACAGCCTTCAGCAACACCGCTTACTATTGTTGCTATTTTTTCCGGGATATTCTTGCCGCATGCAATATAGTCAAGGAAGAAGAGAGGTTCAGCTCCTGCGCAGGCTATATCATTAACGCACATGGCTACACAGTCTATACCTACTGTGTCGTGCTTGTCCATAACAAATGCAAGCTTTATCTTAGTACCAACACCGTCAGTTCCTGAAACCAGTGTAGGTTTCTCCATATTTTTGAAACCTGCCATTGAAAATGCACCAGAGAATCCTCCGATTCCACCTAATACTTCGCTTCGCATGGTCTTTTTTACGTGTTCCTTCATAAGCTCAACTGACTTGTAGCCCGCTTCGATGTCAACACCTGAATTCTTATAATCCATGATCTTCCTCCTAAGATTTTTAATTTACAGGTAAGTAACCTTTAAACAACACCTAAATTTTAATAGAGAAAATAAGATTTGTAAAGTATGGCTTTGACCTTGTTACATAGAAAAATAGACGAAAATGATACTTATTAATGGCATTTTTAACAATGAATACTAAGCGTTATTATTATAAGTTAAAAATAAGTAAAAATTATAAATATTAAGTAATTTCTCAAAAGCCTTGCTTTTACTTGGTTGAAAAGTATGGTATGATGTTTAAAGTGCCATAGGTATGTTCATATATTTTATGGTCAAGTAAATAGATTAAGAAATAAAGGACTATATAATTAGTAATGAGTTTTTAGATCATAACGAAGGGGGTTCGAATATGATTGATAAAGCCAGACCTACTATAGGTTTTTTAACGTGTCATCTAGATAATGACTATGCCTTTGAAATAATTAAAGGGGTTGAGTATGCGGCGGAGGAGGCAGATGTTAATCTTATAATCATGCCAGGCATGTATCTTAATGCTTCTTATAATGATCCCATTAATGCAAAATATGATTATCAGTATAATTCGATTTTTTATTATGCCGGAAAGAAATCTCTGGATGCTCTTATTGTGTCTATAGGTTCAATTGGCAGTTTTATTTCTGTGGAAGATAAGAAGGCCTTTCTGGATAATTTTGATGTACCTGTACTTACGATAGAGGCGGAGCTTTCTGGATATCCATTCTTATATACAGAAGGGGCTTCTGGACTTAGAACTGCAGTTGAGCATCTGATAAAAGATCATGGTAAAACTAAGATTGGATTTGTTTCCGGTCGTCTGGAAAATGCAGATGCTCTGGAAAGGTTTAATATATATAAGAAGGTTTTAGCAGAGAATGACATTCCTTATGATGAAAAGAAGGTAGGCTATGGAGATTTCTCTGAATTTACTGAGGATATAGTAGGCAGGATGCTGGATGATAATCCGGATCTGGAAGCCATTGTTTTTGCCAACGATACTATGGCTATTGGTGGTTATAAGGCAATTAAAAAGAGGGGGCTTGTAATTGGTAAGGATATATTAGTTACCGGTTATGATAATACGCCTACATCCCTTATGCTGACTCCACAGTTAACCACTGTTGATAATAATGTTATGGATCTTGGTTACAATGCTGTATACCAGGCTTTGGAACTTATTAAGACTGGAGAAACTTCTATATCACTCCTTCACTCAAAGATGGTAAAAAGACTATCCTGCGGATGTAATCCGTCTTCAGACCATAAGCTTATAGAGATGATGACTAATAAGCTTGATAAGATAACAAGTGATGAGCTTTTAAACGATTTTTATAAGCTGTTTATGAGTCATTATGATAATAAGTTTTATTCCAGACAGCTTTTTGAAGCTTTGACACCATATTTTAAAATATTTACGGATATTATATATAGTTCAGATTATAAGTCTGATGGGGAATTGAGAGAGGCTACGAATGCTGTAATGGAAAAAACCATTATAGTTCATTATTTTTCTCATAGTAAATTTACTTATATTATAAGTCTCTTATCAAGCTTCCTGCTTAATCTTGGCCTTAGTGAAGAAAAACATGAGAAGTTGGAAAGTGCTTTTAACACAGTTTTATCCTATTTGTCTTTCTATCTTTCTACAGAATATATGATGGAGGTTAAGGCTAATAAGGAAAGTGTATGGCAGTCCATGCGTTTAACAAGAGATACACTTCTTACTGCAACGGATGATGAAAGATGTTACAAGCTGATAGCTGAGAATTTGTATAATTCAAGTGGATTCCAGTCTGCTTATGTATATCTTTATGATGAGCTTCCGACACTTCTTAATGATGGAATGTGGAGGGTTCCAAAGTATGTTATGCTTCAGGCTTATTGCAAGGATGGTAAGGCCGGTGTTCTGGATGAGGGGGATCGTATCCTTCCTTCTTATATGATATTTAATCATAAGTACACACCAAATGAGCGCCGTCATACTATGGTCCTTACGCCGCTTTTTACAAATGAGGCTCAGCACGGATTACTTCTTTGTGAGACTGTTATTTCCAATTTCAGCAAGGTTTATACTACATCGCTTCAGCTGGCTACATCTCTTAAGTTTATAATACTTATGAAACAGGAGATGGCTATTCAGAACAGACTTGAGCAGACCATGAATGAAATAAGGGATAAAAATGATCAGTTAAATGCTATATCTGTCACAGATGAATTAACAGGTCTTTATAACAGGCGTGGATTCTTTGAGGCGGTGGATCAGCTTCTGACCAATGCAAGCTACAATGGTAAAACTGGTCTTATAGGTTATATTGATATGGATAATCTTAAGCAGGTAAATGACAGATATGGTCATAAGGATGGTGACTTTGCTCTTACCAGTATTGCTAATACCCTTAGAAAGAGTTTTCCAAAGGGAAGCATTATGGCGAGAATAGGTGGAGATGAATTTGCTGTTTTTGTTCCAGATCTGGATACAGATGCTTCTAATAATATTATAAATAGTATGGCTTATTATCAGGAAAGGCTTAATGAACAGGATGGTAAACCTTATTTTATAGAATTCAGTTATGGCTTTCAGAATATTGAGATTTCGGACCAGGTTGATATAGAAACAGAGATGATGTATGCAGATGAAAAGCTTTATCTGGATAAAAAGAATAAACGTAAGGATGTTGATAAGAAGGCAAATTAAAGAACTGTCTTTAGAATGATTTTATTTAGTATTTTATTTGATACAAAAATGATATTTTATGATTGCTTTTTTGATGGTTCCATCTTATAGAATGTCGCGTAGCATAAAAGCAAAATAAAAGAAAATTTATAGAGAAGAGGTTTAATTTAAAAATGACTAGATTTAAAAGTGTTGGGTTAAAATTTCTAAAAAAAGTATTTTGTGTAACTATGGCGGCTACATTTGTACTTGGAACTACGGCGTGTGGAAAGAAAGAGGAAACTACGACTTCTATGGCTGAAACGGCAAAACAGTCGGTTAATTATGTTTTTGCTATCAGTGATGAGGGGAGTATTAGTGGAATAGAAGGTAATTTATACTCGGCCACGGCATACGGAGACAGGGTTTGTTTCTATACTGAAGAATATATTACTAATGAAAACGCGGCATCTTCGGGAGATGCGTCCAGCGAGGAGGATTATTATGTTCCTGAGCAGATGGTGTGTAAAATATATGATGCTTCAATAGATGGAGGACAGGCTGAGGTTATTGCAGAGCCTGAGATAGAGGCTGGGGATTATATAAAGGATGTATTGATAAATAAAAATGGATTTTGTGGATATGTAGTTTCCAGATATACAGAGGAAGAAGCTTCGAATGAGCAAATCTGTTTTTATAAGGATGGTGGATTTAGTGATCCTGTTATTATACGTGATCACATAAGTATTGGTCCTGATATGTATCTTTCCAAAGTATTGATAGATGATAATGATAATATATGCTTGGTTTTTGATACAAGTGTTTATGTTTTGGATAAAGATATGAAACAGATTTGTGAGTATAAAACAGAAGGCTATATTGATACGTGTGCTGTTGATAAGGATGGAAATATGGTTCTGGTTATATCCAGCTCGGATGGCAGTGAAGGAACAAAACTATTAACATATGATTCTGGTCAGAATAAATTTGCAAATGAACATTCTATTGGTCTTAGTAATATTTATGGTTATAATACTCTTATGCGTGGAAGCGGAGATTTTGATTTATACATCAATATATCTAATAAGCTTTATGGATATAAGTATTCTGATCAGTCCATAACGGAGATTGCAGATTTTGTTGCATCTGACATTGATGCAGATGCGCTGAATGGTGTTGTTCCTATTTCTACTGAAGCTTTTTTGGTTGGATCTTCTGATTATAATGGTAATTCTTCATTAGATAGATACATTAAGGTTGATCCGGATACTATTAAAGATAAAAAGATACTTACTTTAATGTCTCCATACTTGGATTCTTATACTAAGAACTCGGTTTTGGAGTTTAATAAGACTCATTCTGATGTAAGAATAAATATTATTTCCTATGATGAGGAGGAAGATCCTTTAGCTAAGATGAGTGCAGACATAGCTGCAGGAAATCTTCCTGATATATATGACTTATCTATGGGCTCTGTTGGTGGCATGTCTGTTGAACAGTGTATAGCTAAAGGAATGTTTGAGGACCTGACACCTTATATGGAGTCTGATTCAGAAATTAGTGAGGATGTTATACTTCCTAATGTTCTTAATGCTCTTAAGGTAGATGGGAAATTATATAGGACGGCTTCTTCATTTACGGTTATGTCCCTTATGGCAAGAAAATCTGAAGTTGGAGAAGAACCTGGCTGGACATTTTCAGAAATGAAGGATTATGTGGATTCAAAGGGTGAAGATGTAAGGTTATTTGAAACTACCAATAAGTCAGAGAATCTGGATTATTTCATATATGGAGGCTTAGGGGATTTTGTTGACTGGTCAAATGGCACTTGTTCATTTGATTCTCCTGAATTCAAGGATCTTCTTCAGATTTGTAATCGTGGTACCAATGATGAAACTGATTATTCTGATTATGAGGAAAATTCAGTTCCAAATTTAGTGAGAAATAAACAGCTTCTTTTTATTCAGGGAGGTATTAATCCTGAAGATTATAAAATGTATAAGGCTTTATATGAAGATGACATATGCTATAAGGGATATCCTAATAAAAATAAAAAGGGATCCTTTATAAATACTAATGGAGGTCTTGCTATTTCTTCAAAGACTGAGTATAAGGATGAGGCATGGCAATTTGTAAGAACTCTTTTTACGGAAGAGTATCAGAGCAAAAATTATGTAGATTATTATTCTATTCCGACTAGAAAAGATGTTTATGAAGAGTATATTAAACTTATACAAAATACAGAAGAAAATGCTAAGGATAAATACGGGAATGATATGTATCCTATTAATGGTACATTTAGCTGGTATGATCTGGAGATAACACTTGAACCCTTTAATGATAGTGAAACAGAGGATTTTAGAAAGCTTATAGAATCAGCTGATGAACTATGGGTTTATGATACAGGTATTGCCGAAATTATACGCGAGGAGGCTCTTTCTTATTTCCAGGGAGATAAATCTGTAGACGAAGTGGCTTCAATTATTCAAAACAGAGTAAATACATATATCAATGAGAATAAATAAAAAATGATTAGTAAAGCAAAAAAAGAAAGTAAAAAATTAAAAAAAGAGAATATTAGAATTCTAGATAATGAGGGTAATGAGATAATCTATAAGAAAAAGCATGAGACATGGAGGGAGAGATGCACTGCATCTCTCTTCCTGGGCCCAAGCCTGATTGGAGTTTTGATTTTCTTCATAATCCCTTTTTTTGTTGTTATTTTTTACGCCAATACTGAGAGCGTTATAGATAAAAGCTTTGTTGGTCTAAAGAATTTCCAAAATGTATTTAATAATTCTGCCTTTCGCACAGCCTCAAAGAATACTGCTATGTTTTCTCTTATAACAGTTCCGCTGGCTATTATTCTTTCCATGAGCATGGCTCTTATACTGGATGAGGAAATTCCTGCAAAGTCGTATTTCAGAACTTTTTTCCTGAGTCCTCTTATGGTTCCAGTAGCGTCGGTTGTGTTGATCTGGCAGGTTTTATTTGATTATCATGGAGTTGTAAATCAGATTTTAAATGTTTTCGGAGGGGGGAATATAGACTGGTTTAAGTCGAGCTATAGTCAGATAGTTGTAGTTATACTATTTCTATGGAAGAATCTTGGATATAATATGATTCTTTTTATGTCGGCTCTTTCGGCTATCCCCAGGGATGTTATTGAGGTTTCATATCTGGATGGTGCATCAAGATTTAAACAGTTCTGGTATATAAAACTCAGATATATAACTCCTACTATTTTCTTTGTGGGAATTATGTCCCTTATTAATTCTTTTAAGGTGTTCAGAGAGGTTTATCTTCTTACAGGAGATTATCCATATGATTCCCTTTATATGTTGCAGCATTTTATGAATAATACCTTCCGTTCGCTGGATTATCAGAAGCTTTCGGCAGCGGCTATCATTATGTGTGTAGTTATGATTATTATCATAGGTATACTATTTATATTCGAGGACAAGGTGGGAAAAGATGTCGAAGGATAATATGAAATACATAATTGATGAAGAGGAAGAAAGAGAACGCCTGGAGGAAGAAGAGCAAAAACAAGAAGAAGAAAATGAAAAGAAAAAGGGAAAAAGGATACTTAAAATAGGTGGTTTTACCTTTAAATCAGAAAGGAAAAATCGTAGAAAAGGGAAGATTTCACTGGGCAGAAAAATCCTTCTTACAGTAATAGCAGCCTTTTTTGCAATATCCTTTCTTCTTCCAACAATACTTACATTTGCTAATTCTTTTATGTCAGAACAGGAAATCAGTTCTAATTATGGAATAATATTTAATGATTATTCCAATAAGGCTTCCTATAGTGATGAAGAAAGAACAACCACATATAGGTCTGAAACAGTTAATCTAAAGCTTATTCCAGATAAGGTTGTTTTTTCTCAGTATGAAACGGTGCTGTTTAAGAGTCCGGATTATCTTATGAAGTTCTGGAATTCTGTATTCCTTACATTTCCTATAATGATTTTTCAGATAGCAATTGCTCTTGGGGCAGCCTACTCTTTTGCAAGATTCAGGGGAAAGGTTAGAGAAATAATTTTCTTCTTATATCTGATACTTATGCTTATGCCATATCAGGTAACGCTTGTTCCGAATTACCTGGTTTCAGATTATTTGGGCTTGCTTGATACCAGGTGGTCTATAATACTTCCTGGAATATTTGCCCCATTTTCAGTTTACCTGCTTACTAAGTATATGAGGCGTATACCAGAGTCTCTTATCGAAGCTGCAAAGCTTGATGGCGCTAATGAATGGAATATTTTTTGGAAAGTTGCTATTCCTATTTGCAAGGGACCTATAGTCTCGGTTGCGATTCTTGTGTTTATAGATTATTGGAATATGGTTGAACAGCCAATTATTATGCTTAGTGATTCGGCTTATCATCCATTATCTGTTTTCCTTTCTCAAATAAATAATGGTGAGATAGGACTTGCCTTTGCGGTTGCTACTATATATATGGTTCCACCTATTCTTATATTCCTCTATGGAGAAGAATATCTTGTGGATGGAATTGCATATTCAGGTTCTGTAAAGGGTTGATTGGAACTAAAAAGGGTATTTATATAAATTAGGAGGCTTTATATAAATGAATACTAATGAACAAAATGAAGGCTTAAGTGTAAGAAAGAAGATAGTTAAAAGATTTTCAGTAATATTTTTTGTTGTATTAATAATTTTAACTTTCTTTTCAAATACTATTATGAATTATTCTCTTCCTGAGGTTTCTACTGAGACTGTGTTTGCCGGAAGTGTATCCAAGAAGGTTAAATGTCAGGGAGCGGTAGAGGTAAGTAATGATCTTGAGGTGACCGTAAGTGGTAAGAGAGTAGTTAAAGAAATAATGTTCGAAGAGGGTGATACAGTTGAAGTGGGTGATGTGATCATGACCTTTGAGGAAACTGAGAATACAGAGCTTGCTGAAGCAGAGAAGGAGCTTGAGACTCTTGAGGATAATTATACAAAACAGACACTTAGAACTACAAAGGATTATACTGACCAGGAGGTTCAGATATCCAATGCCCAGGATGATGTGTCAGATGCTACAGATGATTTAAACCAGGCTAGGACAGATGCCGCTAATCTTGAAACTGCTAAGGCTGAAAGGGATGAACTTCAGGCCCAGTATGATGCAAAAAGTGTTGAGGTTGAGGGGATTCAGACTAAGGTTGATTCCTATGAAAGTTTATCAGATTATTATCAGAATGCAACGGCTACAGATGCTTTAGTTTCGAGTTTAGGAACAGCTAAGGAGGAGCTTGCAGCTTTAGAGATAAGTCTCGAAGAAAAGAAGACGCTGGTTTCTGAACTTGAAGGTAAGACAACAGTAGAAGCGGCACAGGAAGCTCTTACAAGTGCTCAACAGAATCTGGCTTCCTTGCAAAGAACACTGGCAGAAACTAAAGAAAATGATTCTATTACAGATCAGACAAATGCTATAGATGATGCTAACGCTCTTGAAGAAATAGAGGAACAGAAGGCTAAAATCGAAAAGCTTAAGGCTCAGGATGATTGTAAGGAAATTAAGGCTAAGGAGGCTGGAATTATAACAGGAATTACTGTAAAGCCTGGAGATACTATTGAGGCAGAAACTCCTATTGCTAATATACAGCTTACCCAAACAGGATATGAAGTTTCAGCTGTTATTAATAAGCAGCAGTCTCGGCTTCTTAAGGTGGGGGATGAGGCTTCGATTGAGAATTTGTGGGGAAGTGAAGCTACAGCTTCTATAAAAAGTATTAAGGCTGATCCTACCAATCCTAATCAGTCAAGTGTTGTTAAATTCTCAGTTCTGGGTGATGTTCAGGTTGGGGAGACACTTCAGTTTGCTGTTGGTGAGAAAAGTGGAAAGTATGATACGGTAGTACCCAATAGTGCTGTTAAGGAAGAGTCTGATGGCAAATTCGTATTTGTTGTAAAGGTTAAAGCAACACCTCTTGGAAACAGATATGTAACTAAGAAGGTAAAGGTTGAGGTGGTTGCAAGTGATACAGTAAATTCTGCTGTAAGTGGTGATCTTTCTGAATATGATAATATCATAATAAATTCATCAAAGCCTTTAGATAATGGACAGCAGGTCAGACTATCTGACAATTAGAACCAGGGGCATTTGCCCTATAATACATGCTATAAATGAAAATAAAGAAGATAATTAAAAAGATAATAAAAAAATAATAATTAAATAATTAAAATAAAGCGATAATCGGATGATAATCAGATTGTTAAATGATAAAATAATAACAGCTTAGGAAGAATCATGGAAAAATTTTTTAATCCTGACAAAAAAATAGTTATTCCGGTTCTGGGGATAAATCTGCTTCTTATACTAATTATAATTGGAATGGTTTTTGTTAGTTCCAATAGGGTTGAGACTATGTACTCAGAGATGGCAGCAGAACGCTGGGAAAATGATGCTCTTGCTTATTCGGAGGTCAGCCTTTATTATGAAAATATATCAGGTCTGACGGAAAGTGATATATTTAATATTAGAAATTCTGTGCAGACAAAGCTGGCTGAGGATTCCTTTATTGATGAGGGTAGTGAAAACAGGGCTTGGATTGATTCTTATTCTACCCAAACCACTACTACAATCAGAAAGGATTCTACTAATCTTGACGTGGATGTATATCTGGTAGGGGGAGATTTCTTTAAGATTCATCCCATTCCTCTTAAGGGAGGAAATTATCTTGATATAGAAAATCAGGATTTTAATCAGATAGTTTTGGATGAAAATGTAGCCTGGAATTTATTTGGTAGTAATAATATAGAAGGAATGAAGGTTTGGATTGGCGAGTCTGTATATACAATCGCTGGAGTTGTAGGCGTGAGTGAAGATAAGGCTGATATTCAGGCTTATGGTGAACATGACTGTGTTTACATTCCATTTAAGGCTTATTCTAAAGAGGATAAAGAACTTAAGGCTACAAATTATCAGGCTGTAATTCCTAATCCTATTAAGAATTATGCGAAGAATATTCTGGCAGAAGCGGCAGGTATACATTTTAAGACAGATGAGGAGTTGAAGAACAGCCGTACTATCCTTAATTTTGATGATGTTGAATTGGTTGAGAATACTGATAGGTATAGTATCATTTCACTTTTTGGCAAGAGGAATAATCATAAGTATGTGGATATGAGGGTTAATACAATACAGTATCCATATTGGGAAAATGTCGCTAAATATAATGAGACTCAAATGCTTAGATGGTTAAATGCAGCTATGATTCTTAGTATAATTCCACTTCTTTCCCTTGTATATCTTATGATTTGGTTATATAAAAGAAGAAGGTGGGCCTTAAAGCCGGTCCGGTTTGTGACTGGTAAGATATCTGGTGCTATAGAAGAGAAGAAAATTAAAAAATATGAAGAGAAGGAAAAAAAGAAAGAGGAAGAGGAACTGGAGCTTAGGATGAAGAATAGTAATCCTCAGGTTCAGCAGGGATCAGAGAATATAAATCCATAGATTGTGATTTATTTGGAGGTGACTGCCGATGGGGTCTTATGAGATAACTGTATTGGGGCTGGTTCAGGGAATAGGATATAGATCCTTTGTTTCAAATTATGCTATTAAAAATTGTCTGAAGGGCTATGTAAAGAATTATGGTGGGGCGGTTAAGATATATGTTGAATGCCAACCTGAAGATATTGGGAAATTTACATATTATTTAAGGTATGAATGTCCTTCTGGGGGTCTGATCGAGAATATCATAGTAAAGCCTGTAAAAATCAGGGAGATTACACAGACAGAGGAAGAAAAGGAAAGAGGAGATACTCTTGAAGAACTGAAGGAAAAGTATGGATTAAATCAAAATGAAGAGATTCTTACTGCCAGTCAGATTGGAGATAAAAATAATAAGGAAAAGAATCAGCAAAATGAAGAGTCTATTATAATAACAAGTTATGGTGAGGCTGGAAATGAAATTGAGGGTGGATTCAATATCCTTAAAGGCCAAAGCTTTAATGAAGAACCAAGATATATTCCTATGGATATTGCCATTTGTCCAGAATGTCTTAAGGAATTAAAGAATCCTGAGAATCCAAGATACAGGTATCCTTTTATAAGTTGTAAATCCTGTGGCCCAAGGTACTCTATCATGACGGATATTCCCTATAATAGGGAAAATACTACTATGGGTATTCATAGGATGTGCCCTGATTGTGCTAAGGAATATCTGCAATTGGGTAATAGGAGACATTTGTCAGAAACTCAGTCTTGTCCTAATTGTGGTCCTGTGCTTAGGTTTTATCGTAACAGAAGGGTTGATGAGATTCAGCTTTCTAATGATCAGATGCTAGAGCAAACAATCATCAGCTTAAATAATGAAGAGTTTGGTGCCATAAAGGGTCTGGAGGGCTTTTCTTTTATTTTTTCACCCTTTAAAGATAAGGCTATTAAAAAGGTCAGGGCCTTTAAGGGAAATGTAAGGTATCCTATGGCTGTTATGTTTCCTGATTTAGATAGTGTAAAAAAGTATTGTCTTATATCCCCCAAAGAAGAAGAGTTGCTTACTTCCAATGCCCGCCCTATAGTTCTGCTTAAAAAGAAAAAGGAATATCTTGAGGCGGAAAAGCATAGGCAGGAAATAAAAGACGGTAGCTTCAAATCTCTATATACTCCAGATGAAATTTTTTCATCTGAGCTTACAGGACAAAGTGACCGTATAGGTGCTGCCCTTCCTTCTACAGGATTGCAGGTTCTTCTAACTATGGATGGAGGACCGATTGCATTTACTTCTGGAAATAAAAATGGGGAACCTATAATATCAGAGGAAAGGGATATTATTGGGTTCCTGAATGAAATAGATGAGAGCGATATGAAGGGAATAGATATTATTCCTGACGAAGCTCACATAAGAAGAACTGCAGGCGTTGTTAATGAAATAGAAGAGGAAGCTAAGAGAGAGTCTAAAAAGGAAACTAAAGAAAGTTCTGGAGAGGGCTTTAAAATCAATAAATCTTTAAGTGATAATATGGATGACGATACGCAGGAAGAAAAACATCCTGGGCCAAAGATTCATATTGATTTTATGCTTACAAATACCCTTGATATAGTGGTTCCTATGGAATATTCCTTGGTTCAGGTTTCCCAAATAAATGTAAGGAATCAGGTTCGTCAGATTGTTCAATATATAAGAAGGTCTAAGGGTTATGTTCCTTATCCTATAAAACTGGAGAAAGAGGTTAAGGGAGAGTGCTTTGCCGCTGGTAGTGATAGTGATACTGCTTTTGGAATTGGCAAAAAGAATTATATTTATATGTCGGAGCATTTTGGAAACCTGTCCTGCAGAAAAACAGTTCTTGCGAGACGTGAGTCCATAGCTCGAATGGAAAAAATGTTTTTCCTTAGACCTCAGAGGGTCTATACTGATCTTTCTTCTGAATATCAGTCTGTTATTGATGGAAAAACCAAGGTTCGTGAAACTAATTCTTATGAGCGTGTTGTTGAGCTTATTCAGAGACAGCATCATACTTCTCATATTCTTTCTGTTGCAGCAGAGCATAATCTTAAGGGACGCCTTCTGGGGATAGCCTATGATGGAAATGGATATGGCTTTGATGGAACTGTATGGGGGAGCGAAATATTTTCCTGTCTGCTTAATACGGTAGTTGATGAAGCGGGAGCGGATCCTGATAAGACAGTAGAGCTTAGACCTTATATACTTCGTTCGGGAGCACTTCTTCCTATAAAGATGACAGAGGGTGATTCAAAGACTACTCTTTGCTGCTATATTAAGGCTGCTGAAGAAAGACAGCTGATCAGTGTAGGTGGGGTTGACAGGATTCTTAAGGCTCTTGATATCAGAAAAAGTGATTATGCAATAATAAGTGCCTGCCTCAGGGCTGACATAGGAATATATTACTCTGATTCTATGGGCAAGCTTTTTGAAGCAGTGGCTGGTCTTCTTGGTGTTTGTAAGAGTGAAACTTATAATGGAGAGTGTATAGGTATTCTGGAAACTTATGCTAATAGGGCTCTTGACAGGCTTGGTGTAAATGTAATGAATCTTCCTGATGGGGATAGAGGTCTGTTTGGTAATAATCCAAGACTGGAGATGAAATACACAGAACCATATGATCCAGATGAGATTTTCAGAATGGATCAGACTCGGCTTGTGGCTGATATGGTGGAATACTATCTTGCTCTTTTGGAAAATGCTAATTCTGATGAAGAAATAACAAATGGAATAAATCAGCTGGCTCTTGAATTTCACAGGGCGGTTATTGATGCCACAGTGGATGTGTGTGACCAAATATGTGGACGTGATTATATTCAGCATATAGCGCTTTCAGGCGGTGCCATTTATAATGGTATTCTCCTGGACGGTATAGTTGGTAGTCTTGAAAGACTGGGTTATACAACCTATCTTAATAAGGAAATACCTGCAGGGGATGGCGGCGTTGCTATTGGTCAGATGTATTATGTGGATATGATAGAACCTAAGGCTCTTGATATGGATGACAATCAGGATGATTAAATTTAAGACGGATAAAAAAACAAAAAATGAATTAAAACCAGAATTATCGGATTCATTTAGTTTGCTGAATTCATCAAATGAATCGTTAGGAAAAAATAGCAATAAATCATTTATAGGCCTTTTGCTTCTTGGCATAGGCCTTCTTGTTGTAATTTCTTTGGTTTTTTCGGGCTTATACAGGAAGGTCATTGATAATGTTGGAGATTCTGTAAATGAGTCGGAGAAGGAATATAAAAGACATTATGTACTTATAGTGGATGGTCTGGATTCAGTATTTTGGGACGATGTATATTCCTATATGCAGGAAGAGGCATCCCTTAGAAATGATTATGTAGAGTTAGTTCAATGGAATGTGGATGGAGAATATGATGTATGCAAGCTTATTGACAAGGCTATAATAAGTGATGTTGATGGAATAATTCTTCAGTACAGTAATGATGAAAAGGTTGATGAAAAAATCAATGAAGCAGCTGGAAAGGGCATTCCTGTTGTTACTCTTATGAATGATTCTCAGTCCACGGAACGAATAGCCTATGTGGGAGTAAATGCTTATTCGATTGCTCAAGATTATGCTGATGAATTATCTAAAATGATGGATGGGGAAACAGAAAAGCTGGACGTAGCATTTTTCATCACAGATTCTGAAACTAATAGTAATCAGTATCAGATTTTTTCTCAGACCAGGAATATAATAGGTCAGAATTATAAGCTTAAGAGCAGGGTGGAGGTTACTGCTCTTGATATAACTGAGGATAATAAGTTTAGTGTTAATGGTATAATCAGAAATTACTTTAATGATCCTGATAACAGACCTGATTATGTTATATGCTTTGATCTTGTAATAACAGAATCCTTATATCAGACCCTGGTGGATTATAATCTTTTGGGAAGAACTAAGATTATAGGTTACTATAAGTCTGATAATATAATGAATTCTCTTATAAATGGAAACGTTGCATCTACTCTGGTTCTGGATGCGGAAGGAATGGGGGTATATCCTATTGAGGCGCTGGATAATTATATAGAATCTGGTCATAATAATATTTATTATACAGTTTCTTATAATTTCCTTGATAAAGAGGATGCAATCAAGAGCTATGAGGATGATGTCTCAGAAAAGGATTCAGATGAGGAAATAGATGAGACGGATATGAGCTTAGATGATGAGGAGGGTTCTGAGAATGAATAGAAAAGAACTTTCCATTCGTGAAAAGCTTATGTTTGTAATGCTTTTTACCCTTATTCTTATATTTGTAAGTAATGTAATAATGTTTATAACAGTCAATTCTCTTATGGGAAGACTTAATTCGGTATATGAAAGTAATGTGGATATTAATGATTTAAGAGAGGCTCTTACCCAGGTTCATTCCAGTATGTATTCTTATCTTGAAATTCGAGATTATAATTCTCTGCAGGATTATTACAGGGCCGAGGAAGATCTTAAAAAGCAGATGGAAAGTCTGAATGTAGATATAACATCTAATCCAATAGATATACTTGAAAAGAATATTAAGAATATGACGGATGCTTTTCTGGAAACCTCAGATGTGGCCATAAACAGCCGTCGAGGAATGAATATTGATGAATATACGCCTTATTATGACAGGGCTATGGAAATATATGAATATATTGTATCTGATATAGCCAAGCTTAATCAGATGTTATTTGAAAAGAACTCGGATAATTATATCTCTATGCAGAGGGCTCTTGGATATCTGGAGCTTTCCACAGTTACAGTACTTTCTGTAATTCTTCTTATTGGTATAATCCTTATGGCTAGAATGACCAATGGTATAGTTCAGCCGCTTATCAGACTTGCGAATTCTGCTAAGCGGGTTGGTGAGGGTGATTTCAGCCAGAGAGTTGATGAAAGCGATACAGATGATGATGAGGTAGGTGTCGTTACCCACGCCTTCAATGGAATGGTTAATTCCTTAAATGAATACATGATAAAGGTTAAGAAAAGTGCGGCTGTAGAAACAGAGCTTCGTGAGAAGGAGCTGATGATGGAAAATCATCTTCATGAGGCTCAGCTTAAATTCCTTCAGGCTCAGATTAATCCACATTTCCTTTTTAATTCTCTTAATGCTGGCGTGCAGTTAGCTGAAATGGAGGATGATGAAAGGACTGCGGTTTTTCTTGATAGAATGGCACATTTTTTTAGATATAATATTAAAAAGGGAACGGAAGCTACAACCATTGGAGAAGAGCTTAAGATGGTTGATGATTATGTTTACATTTTGAATGTCCGTTTTGCAGGTGAGATAAAATTTATAAAGGAGGTTGATGAAGAGGTAAGCTCTGTTAATATGCCTAGTATGATACTTCAGCCTCTTGTGGAAAATTCTCTGAACCATGGTATCAGAGAAAATCTTTCTGAGGGCTGGATAAAGCTTGAGGTTATTAACAGGAATGACTTTGTTGAGATTATTGTTTCTGATAACGGAAAAGGTATGACACAGGAACAGATAGATGTTATTATGGGAAGGCTGGAGGCTGACCCGGATGAAAAGAAGGAGACCACAGGAATAGGAGTTGGAAATGTTATCTCTCGACTTAAATTATATTCTGGAAGAGAGGATGTAATTGATGTGGTAAGTCAAGGACCTGGCATGGGAACTGAGGTTCATTTGTATTTATATAATAATTAAGAGGCAGTAATATGTTTAGAATTGTGGTAGCTGATGATGAAGGTATAATGAGGGAATCCATTAAGAATAATCTGGAATCCAACTTTGGCCAAAAGCTGGAGGTGAGAACAGTAAAGTCTGGAAGAGAAGCTATAGAGGAGTGTCTTAATTTTAGACCAGATATAGTATTTATGGATATTCAGATGCCGGGAATCTCTGGAATACAGGCTATAAAGGAAATACAAAAATTTAATAAGTCCATAAGATTTATTATCATCACAGCTTATGATAGATTTTCCTATGCTCAGGAGGCTATTAGTCTTGGGGTTGTGGAATATATTATGAAACCTGTTACCAAAAAGAAGATTATGGATGTGGCAATTAAGGTTATGAACCAGATTGATGAGGAGCGGAAGAAGAATAGTGATGACCTTAAGGTAAGAGAAAAATTGGAAATAGTAGTGCCTATGATAGAATCCGCCTTTATCAATAATATCCTTCAGGGATCTGACACCGGAAAGGGCAGAGAGTATTTGAATATGCTGGATGTCCAGGAGGAATATGGCTATATAGTAGTACTGGAGTTTGGAGATGACTTTGAAGATGGTGTTCTTACCAATGCTATGGGCTCCAATGTAAGACTTAGTAAACAGTATGATAATCTTAAGGAATCAATAAAGGCTTTCTTTGATTCTATAGTTGGTCCGATCATGGGAAATCGTGTTGTTATATATGTGCCTATAAAGGAAGGGCAGCTTGAATATGATAGAAGAGTTGAAATCATAACAAGAATAAGAAGTATGATACTTAATCTTGAAGATACCATGGAAATGAAATTCAGAGCCGGAATAGGTGAGGTTAAGTATATAGAGGATAGTTATGAATCATATACGGAAGCCATTCGAAGTCTTCATAGAAGTAATAAGCATATTGTTCACGCAGAGGATATCAGTGTTGCAGAGGATATGACTCAGGATGTTTCAAATGTTATGGATCTGGAGCAGAAATATATACAATGCTGTATGAAGGGTGGGGTAGAGACGGCCCTTATATTTGCTGATTCTCTTATTGAAGCCTTGAAGGATATTGAGACCATAAGCTTTGGTGAAAAGAAAACCAGAGTTTATGAGCTTATAGTAAGGCTTGAACAGCAGTGTCAGGATATAGGTATAATTAAATATGAAATAAGAAGTCATGCCGAGTATTTGAATGATATAGTGGAAATATCCAATATGCAGGAGCTCGGTGTATGGCTTCAGGATAAAACAAAGAGACTTTGTAATGATATAGTTTCCTTTAGAACCGACAGTGGAAATGGGGCTATAGGTAAATCTATAAGTTATATTAACGAGAATTTCTCAAGAGATCTTAGTCTGGATGATGTGGCAAGATTTGTTGATATCAGTCCATACTATTTTAGTAAGCTATTCAAACAGGAAATGGGGGAAAACTTTGTTGAGTATCTTACTAAGTACAGGGTGGCTCAGGCTAAAACATTTCTCGCAAATGAAAGCTTAAGTATTAAGGAGATATGTGGGATGGTAGGTTATTCTGATCCTAATTATTTCTCCAGGATATTTAAAAAATATGAAGGCGTAACTCCAACGGAATATAGAAATGGTGAAGGATAGAAATCAATGTTGAAAAATAATAAGAAAATGAAAGGGATAAAAAATATAATTTCGATAATGCTGATTACCCTGCTGCTTTTTACTACATTTGGATGCGGAAAAAGTGAAGGTGACAGTCCTGAAGAGGAGGCAGATGAGGGGATAAAAATAGGCATGTGTTTTGATTCCTTTGTTATAGAAAGGTGGATCACAGATAGGGATGTATTTGTATCTACGGCAGAGGCACAGGGGGCCAGTGTTATAGTTCAAAGTGCAAATGCGGATGTGGAGACTCAGGTTCAGCAGATTCAATATCTTATTGATGAAAAGGTGGATGTTATCGTTGTGATACCTATTGATGTTTCTGCTCTTTCTGATATTCTCGTTAAGGCAAAGGAAGAGGGAATTAAGGTTATAAGCTATGACAGGCTTTGTCAGAATTCTGACGTGGATTTATATATTTCCTTTGATAACAGGCGGGTTGGATATCTTATGGCTGACGCGATAGTAAGTGAGCTTCCAGAGGGCGGAAATATTTATATGATAGCAGGACCTGAAACTGATAATAACGCTGATAGTGTTGTTGAAGGTTTTGAGGAAAGAATAAATGGTACTAATCTTAAGGTTACATATAAAACTCGTCTGGATAGCTGGGATGCCAGTCTTGGATATACAGCTATAGGGGATGCTTTGCAGAAAAATCCTGATGTGGATGCAATAATGTGTGGTAATGATGATATAGCGACACAGGTATTCATAGCTCTGTCGGAAAATCGCCTGGCTGGAGAGGTTCTGCTTACGGGACAGGATAGTGACCTTGCAGCATGTCAAAGAATAGTTAAGGGAACTCAGCTTATGACGGTTTTTAAATCCTTTGAAAAGGAAGCTGAGACTGCGGCAGAATATGCAATTAAGCTTGCAAAAGGAGAGGATGTATCATCGGATACTATTAATGATGGAATATATGATGTACCATATATTGAACTGGCTCCACAAGCTGTTACTATTGATAATATAGATGAGGTTATTATTAATAGTGGGACCAGGACTCATGATGAGGTTTATATGGATAATTAAATATAGTATATAGTTTAAATGCGGGAGACTATCACAGTGGTCCCGCATTTTTTTTGTTAAAATCTGGAATAATCATAGTGGCAAAATGCAAATTTTGATGCAGTATTTTGGACTTTTATATCAATCACCCTTTTGATATAGGTAAAAATAACTAAAAAAAACATAATTTAAGTAAAAAATATAGACTTATAGCACAATGTTGCATAAGAACCGCATTTTTTTGTCATTATTCCTTTAACTTTCCTTATCTGGTAATTAAGTTGACTAAATCTTGCTATTTGTTAGCAATACTTTCGAAATTCTATATAGTATTATGTTTTTAGTTGAAAAACACGTATATAAAAACAAAACAGGGAGGTTTTTATTATGAAGAAAAAGTTTTCTAAGTTTTTAGCTTTTGCACTTACAGGAGCTATGATGACTGCAGCATTTACAGGATGTGGAGCTTCAGGTGGCGACACGGATACAGCTGATACAAGTGCTGATACAGCTGCAGAAGCAGAAACAGAAGCTGAAGCAGAAACAGAAGCAGAGGACACAGCGGATGAAGCAGCAGGAGGACAGAAGGTTGGTATCGCAATGCCTACACAGTCTCTTGAAAGATGGAACAGAGATGGTTCTTATCTTAAAGAGCAGTTTGAAGGAAAAGGCTACGAAGTAGAGCTTACCTATTCTGACAACAAGATTGATCAGCAGGTTAAGGATATCGAAGGTCTTATAGCTGACGAAGTTGATCTTCTGGTAGTTGCAGCTATCGACGGTGAGTCCCTTTCACAGGTTCTTGCAGATGCTAAAGATGCAGATATTCCAGTTATATCCTATGACCGTCTTATCATGAACACAGATGCAGTTAGCTACTATGTATCATTTGATAATTACACAGTAGGAAAACTTCAGGGTGAATTCGTAGAGACAAAGCTTGATCTTGCAAATGCAGGAGATAAGACTTACAACATCGAGTTTACAGCAGGTGATCCTGCAGATAACAATGCAGGCTTCTTCTTTAACGGAGCTTATGATGTACTTAAGCCATATATCGATGCTGGAACACTTGTAGTTCCATCTGGACAGACACAGTTTGATCAGGTTGCTACAGCAGCTTGGGATACAGCAACAGCAATGGAAAGAATGCAGAACATTCTTGGTTCTTATTACTCAGATGGTCAGCAGCTTGACGTAGCTCTTTGCTCAAATGACTCTACAGCACTTGGTGTTACACAGGCTATAGAAACAGACTACTCAGGAAGCAATTCAGTTGTAATCACAGGTCAGGACGGTGACGTTGCTAACCTTGCAAATATCGTAGATGGAAAGCAGACAATGACAGTTTATAAGGCAGTTGCTAACGAAGCAGTTGCAACACTTGATCTTGGTATCGCTCTTCTTAACGGAAAGACACCTGGAGAAGAACTTATTTCTGAATCTGGATGGTCATTCCAGTGTGCATATGATACATCATCATATGACAATGGAACAGGAATCATTCCTTCATACCTGCTTGTACCTACAGTAGTTACTGCTGATAATATTCAGTCAGAACTCGTTGACACAGGATATTACACACTTGATGATAATGGATATCCACAGGCTAAATAATTAAAGAAAAAGAATTAAGCCAAATAAATAACTTTTTCACACACCCATCCTCATATAAAGGCGGGGGAGCAATCCCTCGCCTTTAATATGAGCATACAAGGATTCGGTGTTTAGGGAGGTGAAAACTTTGTCAGATTATATTCTGGAAATGAATAACATTACAAAATTATACCCAGGTGTTAAAGCTTTAGATGACGTAAATCTCAAAGTTACCAAAGGTGAGATACATGCACTTGTTGGTGAAAACGGTGCTGGTAAGAGTACACTGATGAACGTTCTATCAGGAACTATACCTCATGGACAATATACCGGTCAGATTAAATTTAATGGGGACGAGTGTACATTTTCAAACATTAAAGATTCTGAAGAAAAAGGAATCGTTATCATTCACCAGGAACTGGCTCTTATACCGGAGCTTACTATTGCAGAAAATATGTTTCTGGGAAATGAAAGAGCTAATAAGGCCGGAAAAATCGACTGGGCTAAAACCTATAGTGAAGCTCAGAAACAGATGGAGAGAGTCGGTCTTAAAGAAAGATCCGATGTCCTTATTAAGGATATTGGTACAGGCAAACAGCAGCTTGTTGAAATCGCAAAGGCTTTATCTAAGAACGTAAAACTTCTTATTCTTGATGAGCCTACATCTTCTCTAAATGAGGAAGATTCCAAGATGCTGCTGGATATGCTTTTGGGATTTAAGGAGGAAGGCCTTACTTCCATTATAATAACTCATAAGCTCAATGAGGTTGCTTACTGTGCTGATAATATTACAGTACTTAGAGATGGTGCCACTATAGAAACCATGTCTAATGAAAATCATGATATTGATGAGGAAAGAATCATCAAAGGAATGGTTGGTAGAGAGCTTACAAACAGATTCCCGGAGAGAGAACATCATATTAGTGATGAGGTTCTTTTTGAGGTCAAGGACTGGACTGTATATCATCCTGTATATACAGAAAAGTGCGTTGACGACAAGGTAAGTTTCAAGGTTCACAAGGGTGAGATTGTAGGGTTCTCCGGTTTGCAGGGGGCTGGAAGAACCGAACTTGCCATGTCTCTTTTTGGTAAGAGTTATGGGTCTAGAATTTCTGGACAAGAATTTATAAATGGCAAGGAAGTGCATCTGAAGAATGCGAAGGATGCAATTGACCACGGACTTGCCTATGCTACTGAGGATAGAAAGGTTAATGGACTTATTCTTTCGGATACCATAGCACGTAATACTACTATGGCTAAGCTTTCCAAGGTAAGCAAAAGAGGTGTTTTAAATGTACAGGAAGAGAACAAGGCGGCCGAAGAGTATGTTGAGGCAATGAACACCAAGACTCCTAGCATTCAGCAGAATGTTGGTAATCTTTCAGGTGGAAATCAGCAAAAGGTACTTCTTTCCAAATGGATGTTTGCTGAACCTGATGTTCTTATTCTGGATGAACCTTCACGTGGTATAGACGTTGGTGCCAAGTATGAAATCTACTGTATCATGAATGATATGGTTAAACAGGGTAAGGCGGTGGTTATGATATCATCTGAGCTTCCTGAACTGCTTGGCATGTGCGACCGAATTTACGTCATGAACGAAGGTAAAATGGTTGCAGAATTCAGCTCCGAGGAGGCAACTCAGGAGAAGATTATGAGTGCTATCCTTTCTGCTGATAAAAAGGAAGGATAACTAAGGAGGATTATATAAATGGACGTTAAACAATTTATTAAAAAATATACCATGGTAATTGCTCTGGTTGTTGTATTTGTATTCTTTGCAATACTTACAGAGGGACGTCTTCTCAATGCACAGAACGTTTCCAATCTGCTTTTGCAGAATGCATATGTGCTCATAATGGCTTGTGGTATGCTGCTCTGTATTCTTACAGGCGGTAACGTAGATCTTTCTGTTGGATCATCTCTTTGTCTCTCAGCAGCACTTTCAGCAAGAATGCTTCAGGCAGGACATTCAGCAATTACGGCAATTCTTGTATCTATGGTAGTTGGTATTGTGATTGGTGTTTTTCAGGGCTATCTTATAGGTTATGTACATATTCCACCATTTATATGTACACTTGCAGGTATGTTCCTATATAGAGGTATTGCCAGAGTTGTACTTGATTCTAAGACAATCAGTGTATCAAATGAAGGTTTCCTGAATCTTTTCACATCTTATATAAGCTTTTCAGGTATTGACCAGCGTAAGCACTATGTATCAGCTCTTATAATAGGAATTGCAGTAGCAGTAATAGTTGCAGTAATTACTATTCTTAGAAGAATTAAGCAGCAGAAGGAAGGCTATAAGGTTGGTTCAGCTGTAGCTACTTATGCAAAGCTTGTTGTTATTGATGCTCTTATAATTGCTTATTCTTATAAGCTTATGCAGTACAAGGGTATTCCTGTAATGCTTATCTGGATACTTGCAATAGTACTTATTTTCTCATTCCTTACAAGCTCAACTGTATTTGGTCGTTACTTCTATGCAGTTGGTGGTAATGAGAAGGCTACAAAGCTTTCAGGTATTGATCCTAGAAGAGTTTATTTTGTAGCATATTTCCTTATGAGTGTACTTGCTGCATTCTCAGGACTTCTTATGGTATCTCGTATCGGTTCTGTAGACGGTAACATGGGTAACTCCTATGAGATGGATGCTATCGCATCATGTTTCATCGGTGGTGCATCAGCTTATGGTGGTTCTGGTACAGTTCCTGGAATTATGATCGGTGCTATACTTCTTGGTGTTATTAACCAGGGTATGTCAATTTATGGTCTGTCAGATATGTGGCAGTATGTTGTAAAGGGCGCCGTACTTCTTATAGCCGTTGTATTCGACGTAGTATCAAATCATAAGACAGGAAAATCTTGATAAAAATATAGTAATAGAACTAAATTGTTGGGCCTTAATATTCTCCTAAAATATATAAATTCCAATAAAAAATTCCTTATAAAATCTATTGACAAGCGAGTGATGGTATGGTATCATATCGAACTGATGAGCTGCCGTAGACAGCAGGTGTCGAGTGACGTAACACCGATTAGGTTACCTGCCGAGGAAGTCCCTAGTTATATTACTATGACTTTATACCTCTGTTCGGATCTCACGGACAGAGGTTTTTTTATGCGTAGCCATTAATCTACAAGGAGGTAAGATGAATTGGCAAAGATCGAACAAAAACAGCCAGTAGTTCAGGAAATCAAAGATTATCTTGACGGGGCTAAATCTGTAGTGCTTGTTGACTATCTTGGTCTTACAGTTGAACAGGATACAAATCTTCGTAAAGCAGCAAGAGAAGCTGGAGTAATTTACAAGGTTTACAAGAATACTATGGTTAATCTTGCAGTCAAGGGAACTGAGTTTGAAGCTCTCACTAAGGATCTTGAAGGTCCTACAGCAGTAGCTATTTCAAAGGAAGATTCAACAGCTCCTGCAAGAGTAGTTGCAAATTTTGCTAAGACTGCCAAGAAGCTCGAGCTTAAGAGCGGTGTCGTAGAAGGCGTATACTACGATGCAGACGGTATCAAGGTTATTGCAACAATACCATCAAGGGAAGAACTGCTTTCCAAATTCCTTGGAAGCATCAAATCACCTATTACCAATTTTGCTCGTGTTATCAATCAGGTTGCTGAGCAGAAGGCTGAGGCATAAGTTCCTCAAAACTTTTAGTAAAGGGCTATTAATAATAGAAGGCTGTTAGAGCCTGAGGCCCAAATAATGTTTATTTAAATTTATAAAATGGAGGATATTCGAAATGACAGTAGAAGAAATCGTAGCTGCTATAGACGAGCTTACAGTACTTGAGCTCAATGATCTTGTAAAGGCAGTAGAAGAGAAGTATGGTGTTTCTGCAGCAGCAGGCGTTGTAGTTGCAGCAGCAGGTGGAGCTGACGCAGGTGGAGTTGAAGAGAAGGATGAGTTCGATGTAGAGCTTACAGAGTTTGGTGCTAAGAAGCTTGATGTTATCAAGGTTGTTCGTGCTGAAATCGGTCTTGGACTTAAGGAAGCTAAGGAAGCTGTTGAAGGCGCTCCAAAGGTACTTAAGGAAGGCGTATCAAAGGCAGAGGCAGAAGCTCTTAAGGCTAAGCTTGAGGAGGCTGGAGCCAAGGTTACTCTTAAATAATTACGTCTTGAAGATTATTAAAACCGTAGGCACTGGAAAAAAGGTGTCTGCGGTTTTTTGTTGGGTTTGGGGGTAGAGAGATGAAAAAAATAATTAAACTATCAGGGGTTGCTGCAGCTTTTTTTGTTACGGCTATTCTATTTTTAATATTTAGTAGTTTTACAGCTAGGGCAGATGGTGATATTGCCATTAATTCTGCAAACTTTCCGGATTATATATTCCGGGAAGTGGTGAAGACTTACGATACGGATAAAAACGGTTATTTATCCTTAGCAGAGAGAGAGTATGTAATTAATATACACTGTGAGAATCTGGGGGTAACAAGTGTAGAGGGTATTGAATACTTTCCTAATCTTCAGGGCTTATGGTGCCTGAATAATAACATTTCCGACTGGAATCTTACATCAAACAAAGAACTTGTTGGAATATGGTGCTCACATAATAGTTTTACAAGTCTTGATTTTACAGGCCTTGATAAGCTTGAATGGGTGTATTGCTATAATTGTGAGTTGACTTCTATTAATTTCGAAAACAATAAAAAGCTTGCCTATCTGGAGTGTAATGCAAACCCTTATCTTACTAAGCTTGACTTAAGAAATAATACAGATCTTGAAAATCTTTTTTGTAGTGAATGCGGGCTTACGGAACTTGATCTTAGTAATAATACAAAGCTCTGTGAATTGGATGCTTTTAAAAATAATCTTACTACATTGAAATTACCTAATACTACTAATCTTAAAAGACTTGATATATGGGATAATGAAAAGCTGGGAGATGTAGATATCAGTAATCTGTCAGGTCTTGAGTTCTATAACTGTGCCAATAATAATGTAACTAAACTGGATATGAGTGGTAATCCTCAGCTCCAGCTTCTAATATGTGGATACAATGAAAGTCTTACATATCTTAATGTATCTAACAATCCAAGACTTGCAGACCTTAGATTGGAGTGCGACTATAATCTTACTTCACTTGACATATCTAATAATCCGCAGCTTTATAATCTATATGCCTTTGGAGCAGGGGCCCTTCCTTCAGTAGATATCAGCAATAATCCTTATCTGATAAAGACTTATAATGAGGGCAGATACCAGGATGAACCTCAGCTGGGTTTTGTTCATTCATACACTATTGAATTTGGAGGAAGTGAGGAGTACTTCGAAGACCTTACTCATTGCTTGGTAGTAGATAATGGGAAAAGAGTTATTTCTACAGGCAAAAATCCAAGAATAGTACCTGAATGTTACATAGATACAAATGATGGCCATTCTGGTTCAGAAACTTTTGCTACCAGAGGTCAGGCTATACAGCTTCTTTGGGAGAAGGCTGGAAAACCTTCGGTAGGTGGTTCTTCGAGATTCACTGATGTGGCTGGTTCACCATATGCTGCTGCTATCAGGTGGGGTGAGTCATACAATATATGCTTCGGCTATCCATATATTTGTGCTGATACCTTCTGCCCTGATGAGTTAATAAGCAGGGAAGACTTTGCGCTAATGTCTCATAGACTTGCTCTTTTTATGGGGCTGGGCTCTGCCTTTGATTACGGAAGAACAGATTGGTTTAATGATTTCTTTGATATAGATTATTATGGCTGGGGAGCATTTACATGGGCGGTTCAGTTTGAAGTACTTAAGGTAAATGGCAACAATTGTTATCCTCATGGAAGAATGACAATAGATGAACTAGGTGCCAGTGCTACAAAGATATTTAATCTGGATGAGGCAGCATCTTACTCAGCAAGGGTAAATGGAAATGGAACAGATGATGTAGGTCAGGAATGTGTTCCTTATTATTCTGCAACAGAAGATCCGGTTACATCTACATCTGGAGATAATGATTCTCAGACGGTAAATCCGACATCTGGAAACAATAACTCTCAGACAGTAGATCCGGTTACATCTACATCTGGAGATAATGATTCTCAGACGGTAAATCCGACATCTGGAAACAATAACTCTCAGACGGTAGATCCTGTTTCTGGTAATAGTCAGTCATCAGGTTCTGCTTCTAATGAGAAGCCTTCAAATGAATGGAAGGATGGAAGATGGTATAATGCTGATGGCAGTCAGACCTATGAGCCAACTTTGGAGTGGAAGTTAAATTCTCAGGGCTGGTGGGTAGAAGACAGTTCGGGTTGGTACCCTGTATCCCAGTGGCAGAAGATTGATGGAAAGTGGTACTACTTCCTGTCGAGCGGCTATATGGATTATTCGGAATATCGTGAGGGATATTGGCTGGGCTCTGATGGAGCGTTTAATGAGGATTATTCCGGTGGACATTGGAGGAGTAACAATCAGGGATGGTGGTTTGAAGATGAATCTTGCTGGTATCCATCGTCTCAGTGGTTATGGATCAATGGAAAATGCTATTACTTCGGTGGCGATGGTTATATGTACACAAGTAGATATGTAGATGGCTACTGGGTTGGTTCTGATGGAGCATATAGTGAATAAAAATTATTAAACTCAAAGAAATTACTAAAAATGATTGCATTTACAGGGGTGGTTTTTACTGCCTCTGTTTTCTTTTGGCTTTCCTCCTGCATTGGTAATAATGAATAAAAAATAAAAAATATTAAATAGCCTCTTGACATGACTTTTGAATCATGTTAGAGTTGTAAATTGTCATTATAGCTTAAATTGGTGGCTTATGCTTATTTATGTCTTTTTATAAGCTTCAAATTAGCTGAAACTGGCAATGTTAATCTATAAATTGATAATCTAAGCGAAAGGTGAAATACGTCACATGGAAAACTACAGAATGCGACCAATCAAATCTGGTAAGAACATTCGTATGAGCTATTACAATAGGGATGAGGTATTGGAAATGCCTAACCTTATTGGTGTACAGGTAAACTCTTACAAGTGGTTTCTTGAAGAAGGTCTCGGAGAAGCTTTCAGAGATATAAGTCCTATCAAGGATTTTTCTGATAAGTGGTCACTCGAGTTTGCAGATTATAAGCTGCATACAGAGGCAAAGAAATACACTATTGAAGAGTGTAAAGAGAGGGATGCAACATATTCAGCTCCTCTTAAAGTACAGGTGAATCTTACTAATCTTGAAACTGGAGAGCTTAATGTTCATGAGGTATTTATGGGCGAGATGCCACTCATGACTGAGACAGGTACATTTGTCATTAATGGTGCTGAAAGAGTTATAGTAAGTCAGTTGGTTCGTTCCCCTGGAATTTATTATACAAAGGGAAGAGACAAGACAGGTAAACTTCTTTTTTCAAGTCAGGTAATTCCTAACAGAGGTGCATGGCTGGAGTATGAAACTGATGCAAATGACGTGTTTAGTGTTAAAGTAGATAGAAATAAAAAGGCTCCTATTACAGTCCTTATTCGTGCACTGGGAATAGGAACAGATGAGGAAATCCTGGAGAAGTTTGGTGATGAGCCAAAGCTTCGTGCTACTTTTGCTAAGGATCAGACGCATACCTATGAAGAGGGTATTCTTGATCTTTATAAGAGATTAAGACCAGGTGAACCTGTTCAGCTTGTAAATGCCGAGAGCGTAATGAAGTCAATGTTCTTTGACCCTAAGAGATATGATCTTGCTCATGTCGGTAGATTTAAGTTTAATAAGAAGCTTCATCTTGAAAATCGTATTACAAACTTAATCCTTGCAGAAGATGTACTTGATCCACTTACTGGTGAAGTACTTTATGCACAGGGTGAAATTATTTCAAGAAGTATGGCTAAGAATATACAGGATAGTGCGGTTGATCATGTTGTTGTACAGACTGAAACTGAAAATGTTAAGGTTCTGTCAAATCTCATGGTAGATATCGGACCTCTTATTAAGGACAGACTCCCGGGTGTTACACCTGAAGAGCTTGGAATTACAGAGAATGTATATAAGCCTGTTATTGATAAGCTTCTTGAACAGCATAAGGATCCAGAGGAGCTTAAGGCTGCAATTAAGGATAGTTTAAATGAGCTTATGCCTAACAACGTAACAAGTGTAAAGGTTTTATCTAATCTTATGGTAGATATAGTTCCATGGATTCAGGATAGACTTCCAGGCGTTACACCTGAGGAGCTTGGTATAAATGAGCTTGTTTATTATCCTGTACTTAAGGAGATACTTGAGGATGAGAATAATGATGATCCTGAGAACCTTAAGGATGCAATAATTGAGCATATTAATGAACTTATTCCTAAGCATATTACAAAGGAAGATATTCTTGCTTCCATAAATTACAATATGCATCTTGAATATGAAATCGGTACAGATGATGATATCGACCACCTTGGAAACAGACGTATTAAATCTGTTGGTGAGCTTCTTCAGAATCAGTATCGTATTGGTCTTTCAAGACTTGAGAGAGTTGTAAGAGAACGTATGCAGACACAGGATAGCGAGACTATTACACCACAGTCTCTTATAAATATTAAGCCTGTAACGGCTGCTGTTAAGGAATTCTTTGGTTCATCACAGCTGTCACAGTTCATGGATCAGAACAACCCTCTTTCAGAGCTTACACATAAGAGACGTCTTTCTGCTCTTGGTCCTGGTGGTCTTTCACGTGAAAGAGCAGGATTTGAGGTTCGAGACGTTCACTATACACACTATGGTCGTATGTGTCCTATAGAGACACCTGAAGGACCTAACATTGGTCTGATCAACTCACTTGCTATATTTGCTCGCATTAACAAGTATGGATTTATTGAAGCTCCATATAGAAGAGTTGATAAGACAGATCCTGAAAACCCGGTTGTAACTGATGAAGTTGTTTATATGGCTGCGGATGAGGAAGATAATTACATAGTAGCTCAGGCGTCTGAACCACTTGATGAGAATAATCATTTTGTAAATAGAAATGTTGCTGGTCGTCGTCGTGAAGAGACATCTGTATTCCCTAAAAAGGATATTGATTTCATGGACGTATCACCTCGTATGGTATTCTCAGTTGCTACATCTATGGTTCCTTTCCTTCAGAACGATGATGCTAACCGTGCCCTGATGGGATCTAACATGCAGCGTCAGGCAGTTCCGCTTCTTAGAACGGATGCTCCTGTTGTTGGTACTGGAATGGAAGCTAAGGCGGCTAGGGACTCGGGTGTAACAATTCTTGCTAAGAGAGATGGCGTTGTAGAGCTTTCCTCTAGTGAAAAGATTATTGTAAGATGTGATGATGGTACATATGATGAGTATCATGTAATCAAATTTGCTCGTAGTAACCAGGGTAACTGTATGAATCAGAGACCTATCGTCTTCAAGGGTGATAGAGTAAAGGCTGGAGAAGTTTTGGCAGATGGTGCTTCTACATCAAATGGTGAACTTGCACTTGGTAAGAACCCTCTTATCGGATTCATGACTTGGGAAGGTTATAACTACGAGGATGCTGTTCTTCTTTCGGAAAGACTTGTTAAGGAAGATGTTTATACATCAGTTCATATCGAGGAATATGAAGCAGATGCCAGAGAAACAAAGCTGGGACCTGAGGAAATAACAGGAGACTTATCGGGACTTAATCCTGATGCTCTTAAGAACCTGGATGAGAATGGTATTGTACGTATTGGTGCTGAAGTTCGTTCGGGAGATATTCTTGTTGGTAAGGTTACTCCTAAGGGTGAAACTGAAGTAAGTGCCGAGGAAAAGATGCTTCGTGCAATCTTTGGTCCAAAGGCAAGAGAAGTAAGAGATACATCACTTAGAGTTCCTCATGGTGCTTATGGTGTTGTAATGGATATAAAAGTATTTACCAGGGAGAATGGAGACGAACTTCCACCTGGTGTAACTGAGAGTGTTCGTGTTTATATAGCACAGAAGAGAAAGATTTCGGTTGGTGATAAGATGGCTGGTCGTCATGGTAACAAGGGTGTCGTTTCACGTGTGCTCCCTGCTGAAGATATGCCATACCTTCCAAATGGTCGTCCTCTTGATATCGTGCTTAACCCTCTTGGCGTTCCTTCTCGTATGAACATAGGACAGGTGCTTGAGCTTCATCTTGGTCTTGCATCTGAGGTTCTTGGATTCAAGGTATCTACACCTATCTTTGATGGAGCAAAAGAGGAAGATATAACAAAACAGCTTCGTATGGCTAATGATTATGCCAATACTTCTTGGGAAGAGTTCGAAGCAAAATATAAAGACTATGTAAATGAAGATGTTATGAAATATCTGTATGAACACCGTGATCACAGAGAAGCCTGGAAGGGCGTTCCTATTGATGAGACTGGAAAGGTTCAGCTTAGAGATGGACGTACAGGAGAGGCTATCCCTGCACCGGTTTCAGTTGGATTCATGCATTATCTTAAGCTTCATCACCTTGTTGATGATAAGATTCATGCTCGTTCAACAGGTCCTTATTCACTTGTAACTCAGCAGCCACTTGGTGGTAAAGCTCAGTTTGGTGGACAGAGATTTGGAGAAATGGAAGTTTGGGCTCTTGAGGCCTATGGTGCTTCTTCAACTCTTCAGGAAATACTTACTGTTAAGTCTGATGATATCTATGGACGAGTTAAGACTTATGAAGCTATTATCAAGGGCGAAAATATTCCTGATCCAGGTACACCTGAATCATTTAAGGTTCTTCTTAAGGAATTCCAGTCACTTGGACTTGATGTCAGAGTACTGGATGACCAGGGATCTGAAGTTGAGCTTGGCGGTGCCAAGGATTATGATAAGAAAACCAGAGCTTTCCTTGAAGGAAAGGGATCTGATGATGATTCAGAGTCAAATGAGATGGTTTACGATGGTAACATTTCAAGTCTTGAAGAAGGCGGCTATGGTGAGGTTGATGAAGACGGAACGTATGTAGATAATAGCTCGAAGATTAGTGATGATTCATTTGATGGTGATTATTATTCGGGTGATGATGCATACGATGATAATGATGAGTAATGGAGGAGAAAGAGAACATGCCGATAAACACAGATACAGAGCAGGAACAGCCTATATACTTTGATGCTATCAAGATTGGTCTTGCATCTCCTGAAAAGATAAGAGAATGGTCTTATGGAGAGGTTACCAAACCTGAAACAATCAACTACAGGACATGGAAACCTGAAAAGGATGGACTTTTCTGTGCTAGGATATTTGGACCTGTTAAGGACTGGGAATGTACTTGTGGTAAGTATAAGAAAATCCGTTATCAGGGTCGAGTTTGTGACCGTTGTGGAGTAGAAATAACTAAGTCCAGCGTTCGTCGTGAACGTATGGGACATATTGAACTCGGCTGTCCGGTATCACATATATGGTATTTTAAGGGTATACCAAGTAGAATTGCACTTCTTCTTGATATTTCACCAAAGGATCTTGAAAAAGTACTTTATTTTTCAGCTTATATAGTAATTGATCCGGGCGATTCAGCGCTTAAGGAAAAAGAGGTTATTTCTGAAACAGTATACAGAGAAACTCTTAATACTATGAAGAAAGAGGGAAAGAAGGAACCTGTAGTTGGTATGGGCGCCGAGGCTATAAAAGAACTCCTTAAGAAGGTTGATCTTGAGAAGGAATCCCAGGAACTTCGTGAAAGACTTAAGACTGAGACTGGACAGAAAAAGGTTAAGACAATCAAGATTCTTGATGTAGTGGAAGCTTTTAGAAATTCTGGTAATAAGCCTGAGTGGATGATACTGGATGTTGTTCCAGTTATTCCTCCTGATCTTAGACCTATGGTTCAGCTTGATGGTGGTCGTTTTGCTACATCAGATCTTAATGACCTTTATAGAAGAATTATTAACAGAAATAATCGTCTTAAGAAGCTTCTTGAGATGACAGCTCCTGACATTATGGTTCGTAACGAGAAGAGAATGCTTCAGGAGGCTGTAGATTCACTTATTGATAATGGGCGTCATGGACGTGCTGTTACAGGCCCTGGTTCAAGACCACTTAAGTCTCTTTCTGAGATGCTTAAAGGTAAGCAGGGTAGATTCCGTCAGAACCTTCTTGGTAAGCGTGTTGACTATTCAGGTCGTTCGGTTATCGTAGTAGGTCCAGAACTTAAGATATACCAGTGTGGACTTCCTAAGGAAATGGCTATTGAGCTTTTCAAGCCATTTGTTATGAAGGAGCTTGTTTCACGTGGTAAGGCAGATAATATCAAGGCTGCTAAGAAGAAGGTTGAGAGACTCGAGTCAGGCGTATGGGATATTCTTGAGGATGTTATCAAGGAACACCCGGTTATGCTGAACCGTGCTCCTACACTTCATAGACTTGGTATTCAGGCGTTTGAGCCAATCCTGGTTGAAGGTAAAGCTATTAAGCTTCATCCATTGGTATGTATGGCCTTCAATGCCGACTTTGATGGAGACCAGATGGCTGTGCATCTTCCTCTTTCGGTTGAAGCACAGGCTGAGTGTCGTTTCCTTCTTCTTTCACCTAATAACCTTCTTAAGCCTTCAGATGGTGGGGTTGTATCTGTTCCTTCACAGGATATGGTACTCGGAGTTTACTATCTGACTATGGATAAGTTTAAGGAAGTTCCATTCCAGGAAGAGGAAATCAAGAAGGAATATCTTGTTGAAGATGAAGCTGCTAACTTAGAGCAGATTAAGAAGGATGCTGAAGATGGCACAGTTTCTGCTTTCGATAAGATTAGAGTAACAGTTATCAAGAAGGTAACAAAGGAAAATAAGAAGACTGGAGATAAGGCCTTAACTTTCTATAAGACTATAGTTTCAACTGTTCAGGATATGCTTGGACATAGCTTTATTAATCTTAATAGAGCTCTTCTTGCTTACGATAATAAGGATATAACTCTTCAACAGAAGATTTATATCAAGAAGGAAGCCAAGATGCCTAATGGTGAGACTGTAACAGGCTTTGTTGCTACAACACTTGGTAGACTTATTTTCAATGAAATAATACCTCAGGATCTTGGATTTGTTGATAGAACTAACGTTGATACAGTTCTTGAGCCTGAAATAAATAAGCTTGTTAAGAAGGGTGATCTTAAGAAAATACTTAACAAGTGTATAAATGTACATGGTGCTACTAAGACTGCAGAGGTTCTTGATGATATCAAATCTCTTGGTTACAAGTATTCTACACTTAGTGGTATCTCAGTTTCCATCGCGGATATGACCGTTCCTGCCAGCAAGAAGCAGCTTCTTGATGATGCACAGAAAAAGGTTGATGAGATTAACAACTATTACAACGTTGGATTCCTTACAGAGGAAGAACGTAAGAGAATGGTTATTCAGCAGTGGGAAAGAGCAGATAATATCCTTACTAAGGCCCTTCTTGATGGTCTTGATAAGTATAATAATATTTACATGATGGCCGACTCTGGAGCCCGTGGTTCTGATCAGCAGATTAAGCAGCTGACTGGTATGCGTGGTCTTATGGCTGATACAACTGGTGCTACTATCGAGCTTCCTATTAAGTCTAACTTCCGTGAGGGTCTTGACGTACTTGAGTATTTCATGTCTGCCCATGGTGCTCGTAAGGGTCTTTCTGATACAGCTCTTCGTACAGCCGATTCAGGATATCTTACAAGACGACTTGTTGATGTTTCTCAGGATATTATTATTCGTGAAACAGATTGTTGTGCTGATGTTAAGGATGTTAAGCCTGGTATTTATGTAAAAGCTTTCAGAGAAGGTGACGAAGGAATCGAGAGCTTCGAAGAGAGAATTACAGGTCGTTATGCTGCTGAAAGTATATTCGATGCTGAAGGAAATATGCTCGTTAAGATTAATCATATGATTACACCTGAAAGAGCAAGCAGAATAGTTAAGTATGGTGTTCAGACTGACACTCAGGAGCCATTTATGAATCCTGAGACTGGAGAGCCAAGAAAGAATGCTAAGCTTAAGATAAGATCAGTCCTTACATGTAAGTCACATCTTGGTATATGTGCTAAGTGTTATGGTGCTAACATGGCTACGGGACAGGCAGTACAGGTTGGTGAGGCAGTTGGTATTATTGCTGCTCAGTCAATCGGTGAGCCTGGTACACAGCTTACAATGAGAACCTTCCACTCAGGTGGTGTTGCCGGTGGCGATATCACACAGGGTCTTCCTAGAGTAGAAGAAATCTTTGAGGCTCGTACACCAAAGGGTCTTGCTATTATTTCTGGTATAGCTGGTAAGGTTGAAATCAGAGAGACAAAGAGAAAGAAAGAAGTTGTAATTTCAAATGATGAGACCGGAGAAAGCAAGGCTTATCTTATTCCTTATGGCTCACGTCTTAAGGTTGAAGAGGGTGAGGTTGTCGATGCTGGTGATGAACTTACAGAAGGTTCAGTAAATCCTCATGATATTCTTAAGATTAAAGGCGTTGCAGCTGTTCAGAATTATATGCTCCGTGAGGTGCAAAAGGTTTACCGTTCACAGGGTGTTGAAATTAACGATAAGCATATTGAAATTATCGTTCGTCAGATGCTTAAGAAGGCTCGTATTGAGGATGCTGGAGATTCAGAATACCTTCCAGGTACATTTGTAGATGTCCTTGATATTGAAGAAATGAATGAAATCTTTGAAGAAGAGGGTATGAGCCCAATTGTTGCTAATCGTATACTTCTTGGTATTACTAAGGCGGCTCTTGCTACTAACTCATTCCTTTCAGCTGCTTCCTTCCAGGAGACAACTAAGGTTCTTACTGAGGCTGCTATCAAGGGTAAGGTTGATCCTCTTATCGGACTTAAGGAAAACGTGCTTATTGGTAAGCTGATTCCTGCTGGTACAGGAATGAAGAATTACAGAAATGTAAAACTTGATACAGATAGCTTGAGTGATGATGATTTCATATATGACGATGAAGATGGAGATGAGTATGACAGCGACGATTCATATGGCTCAGGTATTGTAGGAAGCGAAGGAAGCAAGGAATACGATACTGGAGATTATGATGACGGAGATGAGGAACCATCACTACTTATTTCTGATGAAAATGCTGGCGACTTTATCGAGGAAGATGATTTTAATGATTCAGATGACTCAGATAATTAATATTAGTTATTTAATTAGTTAATATTGTTTGATTAGATGATAATAATCGGGTGGAAATCATAAGTTTATTAACCAATAATTTAATATATTTAGAGATGATCAATTACCAATAGAAAATTTGATTAAATTTATTATTAAATTTATATTTTGACCTTGACTTTATCATCTGGTATGAGTATAATAGTTGGGCGTGCGTAAAAACACGCTCAACTTTTTTGTGTTTTGAGCATGACTATTAAAAGAACGGAGGTGAAATCATGCCAACATTCAACCAGTTAGTAAGAAAGGGTAGACAGACATCAGTTAAGAAGTCTACAGCACCTGCTCTTCAGAAGAGCTACAACTCACTTAGAAAGAAATCTACAGAGAAGAGTTCTCCACAGAAGAGAGGAGTTTGTACAGCTGTTAAGACAGCAACACCTAAGAAGCCTAACTCAGCTATGCGTAAGATAGCAAGAGTTCGTCTTTCTAACGGTATTGAAGTAACAAGCTATATCCCAGGTGAAGGACATAACCTTCAGGAACATAGTGTTGTACTTATCCGTGGAGGAAGAGTAAAGGACCTTCCTGGTACAAGATACCATATTATCCGTGGTGTTCTTGATACTGCAGGAGTTGCAAAGAGACGTCAGGCACGTTCAAAGTATGGTGCTAAGCGTCCTAAGGATGCTAAGTAAGATACTTATCGTTCCTAACAGTTACCGTCGCTGGTTTGATGAGGGTATGGGTTTCATTTAATATACTCGTAATCCTATTTGAAAGCAGCGCGGAGCACACCTGAAATAAGGTGTGAGTACCTAAGAATTAATTATTATTAAGGAGGGAAGAACCGTGCCACGTAAAGGACATATCGCAAAAAGAGACGTACTTGCTGATCCAATTTACAACAACAAGGTTGTTACTCGTCTTATCAATAACATTATGTTAGATGGTAAGAAGGGTGTTGCTGAGAAGATCGTTTACGGAGCCTTTGATCTTATTAAAGAGCAGACTGGCAAAGAGCCAATTGAGGTTTTTGAAGCCGCAATGGAAAATGTTATGCCACTTCTCGAGGTTAAGGCTAGACGTATTGGTGGAGCAACTTATCAGGTACCTATCGATGTTAGACCTGATAGAAGACAGGCTCTTGGTCTTCGTTGGATTACAGCTTTCTCACGTAAGAGAACAGAGAAGACAATGAAAGAACGTCTTGCAAATGAACTTATTGATGCATCTAATAACACAGGCGCATCTGTAAAGCGTAAAGAAGAAATGCACAGAATGGCAGAGGCTAATAAGGCATTTGCTCATTTTAGATTCTAGTAAAAGGAGGAAACAGTCTTGGCTGGAAGAGAATATCCATTAGAGAGAACAAGAAATATCGGTATCATGGCTCACATCGATGCTGGTAAAACAACTCTTACAGAGAGAATTCTTTATTATACAGGCGTTAACTACAAG
Organism: Eubacterium sp.; assembly: GCA_024696635.1. Lineage (GTDB taxonomy): Bacteria > Bacillota > Clostridia > Lachnospirales > Lachnospiraceae > Eubacterium_Q. The sequence goes on from JAILGP010000215.1 coordinate 52,790, forward strand.
ATTGGTGAGACCTACGAAGGTACTGCAACCATGGACTGGATGGAGCAGGAACAGGAGCGTGGTATCACTATCACATCCGCTGCAACAACATGTCACTGGACAGTACAGGAAAACTGCAAGCCAAAGCCAGGCGCTCTTGAGCATCGTATCAATATCATTGATACCCCTGGACACGTTGACTTTACAGTAGAGGTTGAAAGATCACTCCGTGTACTTGATGGTGCAGTTGGTGTATTTGACGCAAAGGGTGGTGTTGAGCCTCAGTCTGAGAACGTATGGCGTCAGGCTGATACATACCACGTACCACGTATGGCATTCGTTAATAAGATGGACATACTTGGTGCAGATTTCTATAACACAGTTGAAGAAATCAAAACTCGTCTTGGTAAGAAACCGGTAGTTGTTAATATTCCTATCGGTAAGGAAGACTATTTTGAAGGAATCATCGATCTTTTTGAGATGAAGGCTTATATCTATAATGATAGTAAGGGCGAGGATATCTCAATCGTTGATATTCCTGATGACTATAAGGATCAGGCAGAAGAATGGCATACAAATCTTGTTGAAACATGCTGTGAGCTTGATGATGACCTTATGATGGCTTATCTTGAGGGTGAGGAGCCTTCAATCGATCAGCTTAAGGCAGCTCTTAGAGCTGGTACATGTGCACCTATTGATGATCCTGCAGGAGAAAAGGGACGTGTAGTTCCTGTATGCTGTGGTTCAGCACATCAGAATAAGGGTATCCAGAAGCTTCTTGATGCAGTTATCGAGTTTATGCCTGCTCCAACAGATATCCCTGACATTAAGGGAACAGATATGCAGGGTAATGAGCTTACAAAGAAGTCATCTGATGATGAACCTTTCTCAGCTCTTGCATTTAAGATTGCTGCTGACCCATTCGTTGGTAAGCTTGCATTCGTTAGAGTATATTCAGGAACACTTTCAAAGGGTTCTTATGTACTTAACGCAGTTAAGAATAAGAAAGAGCGTGTTGGACGTATCGTTCAGATGCACGCAAATAACAGACAGGATATAGAGAAGTTATATTCTGGTGATATCGCTGCTATCGTAGGACTTAAGAATACAACCACAGGTGATACTATCTGTGATGAGCAGCATCCAGTTATACTTGAATCTATGGAATTCCCTGATCCTGTTATCGAGCTGGCTATCGAGCCAAAGACAAAGGATGGACAGGATAAGCTTGTTGATGCACTTGCTAAGCTTGCTGAAGAAGATCCTACATTCAAGACACATACAAATGCAGAGACAGGTCAGACAATTATCGCTGGTATGGGTGAGCTTCACCTTGAAATCATCGTTGACCGTCTTCTTCGTGAGTTTAAGGTTGAGGCTAATGTTGGTGCTCCTCAGGTTTCATACAAGGAGACATTTACAACACCTGTTGATATCGACTCTAAGTATGTAAAGCAGTCTGGTGGACGTGGTCAGTACGGACATTGTAAAGTTAAGTTCTCACCTATGGATCCAAATGGTGAAGAGCAGTTCAAGTTCACATCAACTGTTGTTGGTGGTAGCATTCCTAAGGAATATATCCCAGCTGTTGGTGAGGGTATTGAAGAAGCTGCACAGGCAGGTATCCTTGGCGGATTCCCTGTACTTGGTGTAGAAGCTGAAGTATATGATGGTTCATATCATGAAGTCGATTCATCTGAAATGGCTTTCCATATTGCTGGTTCTATGGCATTTAAGGACGCTATGAAGAAGGGTAATCCAGTACTTCTTGAGCCTATCATGAAGGTTGAAGTAACTATGCCTGCAGATTATATGGGCGATGTTATTGGTGATCTTAACAGCCGTCGTGGACGTGTTGAGGGTATGGAAGATGTTGGTAATGGTAAGCTTGTAAAGGCTTATGTTCCACTTGCAGAAATGTTTGGATATTCTACAGACCTTCGTTCAAGAACTCAGGGACGTGGTAACTATTCTATGTTCTTTGAGAGATATGAGCAGTGTCCAAAGAGCGTTCAGGAGAAAGTCCTTACACAGAAGGCTTAAGGTCCAATAGTCTGAGATTCAATGTCTGAGATTTAATAATTTAAGATTTAATCCGTTTAAATCATTACTTTTAATTAATAATTTGCATTATGTCAACTACTCGAAGGTAAAATGGACAAAATTTATAAAAATTCTTGTTGTTATACTATAAATATACTTGAAAAATTTTGTCTCGTTTTATATAATCAAGACTAGTGCTGAGGTCGGGTGGGATCCCTGCCCGGCCATATATAATAAACCGAAAAATAATTTGAATCGGAAAAATCGTTTAGGAGGATTTTAAAATGGCAAAGGCTAAGTTTGAAAGAACAAAACCACATGTAAACATTGGTACAATCGGTCACGTTGACCACGGTAAGACAACACTTACAGCAGCTATTACAAAGGTACTTTCTGAGAGAGTTGCTGGTAACTCAGCTGTTGATTTCGCTAATATCGATAAGGCTCCAGAAGAGAGAGAGCGTGGTATCACTATTTCTACAGCTCACGTTGAGTACGAGACAGAAGCTCGTCACTATGCTCACGTTGACTGCCCAGGACATGCTGACTACGTTAAGAACATGATCACTGGTGCTGCACAGATGGATGGTGCTATCCTCGTTGTTGCTGCAACTGATGGTGTTATGGCTCAGACAAGAGAGCATATCCTTCTTGCTCGTCAGGTTAACGTTCCTTATATCATCGTATTCCTTAACAAGTGTGATATGGTTGATGATGATGAGCTTATCGAGCTTGTAGAGATGGAAGTTTCTGAAGCTCTTGAAGAGTATGGTTTCGAAGGATGTCCTATCATCAAGGGTTCTGCTCTTAAGGCTCTTGAAGGTGATGCTGAGTGGGGCGACAAGATCATGGAACTCATGAAGACTGTTGATGAATATATTCCTACTCCTGAAAGACAGACAGATAAGCCATTCCTTATGCCTGTTGAGGACGTATTCACAATCACAGGTCGTGGTACAGTTGCAACTGGTAGAGTAGAGCGTGGAACACTTCATATGAATGATCCACTTGAGATTCTTGGTATCAAGGAAGAGAAGCAGAATACTGTTGTTACTGGTATCGAGATGTTCCGTAAGCTTCTTGATGAGGCTCAGGCTGGTGATAACATTGGTGCACTTCTTCGTGGTATCAACAGAGACCAGGTAGAAAAGGGACAGGTTCTTGCTAAGCCAGGTACAGTTACATGTCATAAGAAGTTTACTGCTCAGGTTTACGTTCTTACAAAGGATGAAGGTGGACGTCATACACCTTTCTTCAACAACTATCGTCCACAGTTCTATTTCAGAACAACAGACGTAACAGGTGTTTGCAACCTTCCAGCTGGAACAGAGATGTGCATGCCTGGTGATAACGTAGAAATGACTATCGAACTTATCCATCCTGTAGCTATGGAGCAGGGTCTTACATTCGCTATCCGTGAAGGTGGCCGTACAGTAGGTTCAGGTAGAGTTGTATCTATCGTAGAGTAATTTAAATTATGGGATCAGGTAGAGTTGTATCTATCGTAGAGTAATTTAAATATACTGTTCTTAGAACAATAATTATAATAGGACTTTGGTTTAATCCAGAGTCCTATTTTTTTGATTTTAATTTTGTTTACAGAGTTTCCTTACTTTGTTAAAATTTATTATAAGGTTTTGTTACGTTATTAATAAATGGGGTGATTAATATGAAACAAGTACAATTCGAGTATAGAGGACAGGAAGATCTGGCTGCTAATATTAAAAGAATAAAAATGTGGTGCCAATCATCCCTTATTTCAAAGGTTATTTTTCAGATTTATACGGAGACTTTGGATAAGGAAAAAATTGAAAAAATATGTAGATCAATAGTAGATGAGATTCCTTATGCTTTATATATGGGAGCTTCTACTAATGGTAATATTATAATGGGGGACAAATCTAAGACTAAAATCAGCATTGTCTGCACGATTTTCGAATACCCAACCACTAATGTTATGATTCTTCAATATCCTCTTTCTGAGGCGAATTCCCTGGAGGTAGTTGAAAGCCTTACCGCTGTGGTTAAGGATAATCCCTGGGTTAAATCTATAACGACTTATACTACTATGCGTGGGATGTCTATGACAACCTATTGTGAGGAACTTGGAATGCTGCCGAGAAACCTTGTTTTTTGTGGTGGCGGTGCATTTTCAGATAATATAAATGATGATGCGGCCTTTGTATTTTCTTCATCTGGTCAGATATCTGATCATGCTGCGGTTTTTCTTCTTGTTGGTGGAGATGATTATCATGTTAAGGCCACCCATGTTACGGGATGGAAACCTCTTGGAAGAAGTCTCTTGGTTACTAAAGCTAAAGGGGCTGTTTTATATGAACTGGATGGCAAACCGGCCTATCAGACCTACTATAAATATCTGAATATTAAAAATGATGCTAACTTCTTTTTTAATACTTTAGAATTTCCTTTCTTATATAATTTAAATGGGATGGATATTCTTCGTGCGCCTATAGCAAGTAATGAAGATGGTTCTATTATGATGACTGCTGATATAGCTGAAAATGTTGAAGCTAAGATTGCTTATGGAGATCCTTGGACTATATTGGAAATTGTTTATGATACTGCGGTTTCCTTTGAGGATTTTATACCTGAAGCCTTTACTGTATTTTCCTGTGCAGGAAGAAGAACCTTCTGGGGTGATGATGAAATAGGAAATGAAACTAAACCCTTCCAGTCTATTGCCCCAACATCTGGTTTTTACACTTCTGGAGAATTTCTTCGTAATGGAAAACATGTAAATCAGCATAATGTTACTCTTGTTATCAAAGCAGAACGGGAGGGGAATACAGAGGGTAAGGAATTACCTAAGGTATATATGAATACAGAAGAGTTTTCTGGTAAGGTTTCAATGATAAATAGGCTTGCTACATTTATTCAGGCGGCCACAGAGGAACTGGAGGAGGCCAATAGGCAGCTTGGCATTGCTGCAATTACAGATGGTCTTACAAAGCTTTATAACAGGGCTGAGATTCAAAGGCTTATATCAGAAAAGGTCAGTGAGGATGATTCTAAGGGTTCTCACGGCATTAAGAGAACTGGTAATTCTCTTATCATGATGGATATAGATGATTTCAAACAAGTAAATGATGTTTATGGGCATAAGGAGGGAGATGCTGTTCTTCGTTCTTTATCTAAGATGCTGAAAGAGGTTATAAATAAAAATGCTCCTGGTTCATCTGCAGGAAGATGGGGCGGAGAGGAATTTATGATTCTTTTGCCTGGCTATAATAGAAAGAAAGCAAGCGAAATAGCATCGATTATAAGAGAAGAATTTGCAAGGCTGGTTTTTCCCAATGCACCTTTCCAGACTATCAGTCTTGGAGTTACAGAAATGATAGCGGGAGAGACTGGGGATATATCTTGTATAAGGGTTGATGATGCCTTATATACTGCTAAAGCGGATGGGAAAAACAGAGTTGTGGTAAAATAATTGGATTATTTTGATTTTTTGTTAATTTATTATGAATTTGTTAATATAAATTTGTTGTTATTTAAAAAATTATTATGTATTTTCGTACTTGTTTTCTAATTGTTTCTGCTGTATAATCTTGAATAATTTTTTAGTAAGAGACATGTTTGTATTTAAAAATATTTTTATAATTTTAAATTGGAATTTATAATATTAGATTTGGTATTATTGAATTTAATATATCCTAATTAGCTTTATCAGACTTCCTGATTACATTCTCTGCTCTTACTGAAATATTGAATCTTTTGATAAAATAATTACATAGTACAGGAGGACAAAAATGGCAACCTATATTACAGAACCATCTCACACATTTAATGAGTATCTGCTTATACCGGGCTATTCATCCAGTCAGTGCGTACCGGATAATGTTAGTCTTAAAACACCACTTGTAAAGTATCGTAAAGGTGAGAAACCTTCGATTGAAATGAGTATACCTATGGTATCAGCTATCATGCAATCTGTTTCTGGTGATAAACTTGCGATAGCTCTTGCAAAATCTGGTGGTGTATCATTTATATATGGATCTCAGTCAATAGAAGATGAGGCTGCAATGGTAGCCAGAGTTAAGAATTATAAAGCTGGTTTTGTTACAAGTGATTCAAATATCAGTCCTGAATCTACACTTGAGGATGTGCTTAAACTCAAGCAGGTTTCCGGACATTCGACAATGGCTGTTACTGAAGATGGAACTGCTGCAGGTAAGCTTGTTGGTATTGTTTCCAGCAGAGATTATAGAGTAAGTCGTATGGATAAGTCCCTTAAGGTTAAGGAATTTATGACTCCTCTTGATAAGCTTATTGTTGCAAAGGATGGAGTTTCTATTTCAGAGGCAAATGATATTATCTGGGATAATAAACTCAACTCACTTCCAATTGTTGATGAAGAGGGAAGACTTGTAAGCTTTGTATTCCGTAAGGACTATGATGAACATAAGAAGAATCCTGGAGAGCTTCTGGATTCTCATAAGAGATATATTGTTGGTGCTGGTATCAATACAAGAGACTATGCTGAGAGAGTTCCTGCTCTTATTGAGGCGGGTGCAGATGTTCTTTGTATCGATTCTTCAGAAGGTTTTTCTGACTGGCAGAAATTTACACTTAAATGGATAAGAGATAATTATGGTGATGCTGTAAAGGTTGGTGCTGGAAATGTAGTTGATAGAGAAGGCTTCCGTTTCCTTGCTGATTGTGGAGCAGACTTTATAAAGGTTGGTATAGGTGGTGGTTCTATCTGTATCACAAGAGAGACAAAGGGTATAGGTCGTGGACAGGCAACAGCTCTTATAGAGGTATGTCAGGCTAGAGATGAGTATTTTGAGGAAACAGGTGTATATATCCCAGTATGCTCTGATGGTGGTATTGTATATGATCATCATATTACACTTGCTCTTGCCATGGGAGCTGATTTCGTAATGCTTGGACGTTATTTCGCGAGATTTGACGAAAGCCCTACAGAAAAGCTTTTTGTTAATGGAAATTATGTTAAGGAATATTGGGGTGAGGGTTCTAACCGTGCTCGTAACTGGCAGAGATATGATCTTGGCGGTGATAAGAAGCTTCATTTCGAAGAGGGCGTAGATTCTTATGTTCCTTACGCTGGACCTCTTAAGGATAATGTGGATAGATCACTTAGTAAGGTTAAGTCAACTATGTGTAACTGTGGAGCCCTTACAATTAAAGAGCTTCAGGAGAAAGCAAAGATTACTCTTGTTTCTTCTACAAGTATTATTGAGGGTGGTGCACATGATGTAATCCGTAAGGAAAGCCCTTCAGATAATATTTAATTTAATAATTTGATTTAAATATTTAAACCCTCTTTATCATAGTAAAATGATAGAGAGGGTTTTTGAATTTGACATATTTGATATATTTTTTGCAGTTTATTCTTGTTTGTCTTGCGTTTCTTATCTTATTTTGTGCGCGTTTATTTTTTACTGTTTATGTCTTGTAATCCAGTCCAGTATATCTTCATATACCTCCTGCTTACCAGGTTCATTTAATATCTCATGTCTCATATCAGGATATAATTTACACTCGATATCGGTGATGCCTGCTTTAACATATTGCTGATATACGTTTTTAACTCCCTTACCAAGGCCTCCAACAGGATCCTGAGCTCCAGATGTAATAAGTATAGGAAGTGTTTTAGGAATCATATCTATATTTTTCTTCTGATTATCAAAGAGAACAGTAGTAAGAAGTGCTTCGAATCCGCTTGTGGTAAATGTAAAGCTGCATCTTGGATCGGAATAATAAGCTTTCATTATTTCTGGATCACTGCATACCCAGCTGTTATTTACATCTGTTCTGGTTGTATCAAAGGATTTGTATGATGGGTTATAGGTCATGTTCTGAATCTTGGGACTTCTAAAACGCCATCCTTTAGCTTTGGCTGTAGCTCTTACAAGCATAAGACCGCTTCTTACTGTTATATCTGATTCACTTCCGGTACCTATAATTATTGCTCCTGCAAGTCCTGAACCCTTGTGGGTGAGATATCTTCTTAAAAGATAAGAACCCATACTGTGACCTGCTATATAATATGGAAGATCAGGATAAGCTTTAGAGGTTTCTTTTCTGAGTTTATGAATATCCCTGATGAGAGTTCTGGCAGGAGAGAATTCTGTTATATATCCCCAGTCCTCAACACTTCTTACAGATTGACCATGTCCGAGATGATCATGTCCTACAACCAGGAAACCAGCCTGATTTAGAAATCTTGCGAAAGCATCGTATCTTTCTATATATTCTACCATTCCATGGATTATCTGGACTATACCGATTGGCTGTACCTCTGGAATCCATTCTACAACATGAATGTTTGTTATTTCATCCGAAGATAAAAATGTCTTATATTTTTTCATTTACCTCTTCTCCGTTTTGTATGAATCGATATTTATAAAAACTTATTTAAAACTTTATTACTTCATCCATTATACAATTAGAAAAACCAAGTCACAAGTATAATCTTTGGGAATAATATATGGTTTTCAAAGTTTTTTTGTTTTAAATTTGTAAATCATTATAGTAGAAATGTAATAGAAAAAGAGTTGCAAGAACTTTATTTTTATACTAAGATATGGTTTATGTGTTTTTATACATTATATAAAAACGGATAAAAGACCATGTTAGGAGAAAAATTATGAATTCGCTTACAATTTTGACAGATGCTGCAGCTACTGAAGGTGCAACAGGAGGTATGGGCATAGGTTTTATTGTTATCTATGTTATATTCTTCATCGGAATTATATACTTCATGTTTATTAAGCCAAGTAATAAGCAGCGTCAACAACAGGAAGAAATGGCAAAGAGTATTAAGGTTGGATGTAGTATCATGACTACAAGTGGTTTCTATGGAACAATCATTGGTGTTCTTGATGATGATACTGTAATTGTTGAGTTTGGTAATAATAAGAACTGCCGAATTCCTATGCATAAGAAGGCAATTGCAGAGGTTGAGGATCCAGATGCTGCACTTGAAGAAGAAACAGCAACTACAGAGGAAAAAGAAACAAAGTCAAAGCTTGGAAAAAGAAAATAAAGGAGCCAAGATGATATTTTCATCAAAGAAAAAGGCAAGAATAGCTTGCTTTTTGATAATGTGTATCATATTTTCCATGGTGACCGGATGTGGTAAAGAGGAAGAAGAAGCATATTCGTCACCATCTTTTTCTAATTCACACCAGGAAACAAGTGAGGAAGAAGAGGCAACTATAACAGATGCTACCTTAACTAATGCTCTTATGGCTGCCAGTTATACAGATGCATATCCTATTAATCCAGAGGTTGAAGGAGTTTTTAGTGCATCCATGACTGATGCATTTCCAGCTGGTATGTATTATGAAAATGTATATTATAATGGCCTTGCTGGTTTTAAAATAAGTGTGGATGGAGAAAATTGGAGATTTTATGATGCGGCAGAGATGGCTTCTGCCACAGATACCACAGAGGATTATGTGAATAATCTATGGTATGGTTATAAATCTGTATATGACCAGGAAACAACCTATGTATGTATTGCTTCAAATAAGCATACTGGTTCTAATATAATAGTTTCCTATGTTAATCCGGCTAAGTATATGATGCCTGAATATACAGCCAAGGAATATCTTTCTATGATGATTGACAGATATGATGGTGTCAGTGTCAGGACGGTAACATTCCTTGGAGAAAAATACGCCTGTCTTGATATACCGGCTGATCAGACTGCGTTTGGAAGACGCACACAGTTTGCAATGGATAAAGATGGACTAATAATAATAATTACATTTACTATGAATGGTGATACTCCACTTGATGAAGCAGTTGGTATGTTATCGCCACTATACTATTAAGAAAACTGAGACAGGGGATGTCCCCTGTCTTTATTAGTAACAAGTGATCATGCTTAAAAATATAAATTTTAAAAATTCAACAAAAGGAATAATACATATAATACTTGCGGCTCTATGCTTTTCTTTAATGACTCTGTTTTTAAAGCTGGCAGGTGAACTTCCTACTATGGAGAAAGCCTTCTTCAGGAATTTTATCGCCTGTTTAGTATCATTTTCAATATTATTGAAGAGTGAAGAAAAGTTTCATATTAAAAAGGAAAGTATATTTGGGATTCTTATGAGAAGTATATTTGGAACCATAGGTCTTATTTCCAATTTTTATGCGGTTGACAGATTAGACCTTGCTGATTCTAACATGCTTAATAAGATGTCTCCATTTTTTGCTATGATAATGTCTATATTCATTATGAAGGAGATACCTGATAGATTTGAATGGATGACCCTTATCATTGCCTTTATAGGCGTCGTATTCGTTGTAAAGCCTGGAGAGGGAATAGCAAGCTTACCAGCTCTTATAGGTCTCTTTGGAGGCTTTTCGGCAGGTACAGCCTATGCATTTTTAAGGAGCGTAACCAGCCGGGGAGAAAGAGGACCTGTGGTGGTCATGTGTTTTTCTATTTTTTCTATAATAATATGTATTCCTTTTATGATATTTAATTATGTTCCAATGACCTTGTTGCAGCTTATATATATGCTTCTTGCTGGTCTTTCGGCTACAGGTGGACAAATGAATATAACTGCTGCATATACTTATGCGCCTGCTAAGGAAATATCTGTATATGATTATTCGCAGGTTCTTTTTGCGGCAATCTGGGGGCTCTTTATATTTAAGGAGATTCCTGATGTACTAAGTATAGCTGGATATGTTATAATAATCGGTGCGGGTGTTGTCAAGTGGTATTACACCCTGCATATAAAGCATGAAAAACAAAGCTAGGAAATGGGGATTATGAAGAATAAAAAAAGGGTAATGAGAAATATGCTGGTGGCTATGTTTGGCGCAGTCTTATGTATTGTAGCCAGCTATCTCTCATCTGCTTATGGCGAAGGAAATGTAAAAAATGGTCTTATCCAAAGTAACTGGATTAAGATGTCATATGTCAGGCTGGAAGTTTCACTTATTCTTTCTTCACTTGGAATAGGCCTGATGTATCCTGGCATAAGGGATTATATTAAGGTTGTTAAGATGTCTATCAATAAAAGATATGCCCTGGAAGTCAGAATGACAAATATATTTGAAATGGGAATGGCGGCCAGCCTTATATCATATTTATTTATTCAAGCAGGAAATATTATGATAGCGATTGTATATAAGGAATTGTTTGCCACCAGTCTTATGGGAGCAGATATCATATCGGTTACAGAAGGAATGTTCTATTATATCGCAATACCTTTATTTACTTTGCTGGTAATGGGAATCGGATTTACTTCTATTTCATATATGTACCTTATTTATAGTGGAAGAATAAAGACCTCCGGTATATGTATGTTTTTGAATCCTTTGCTCTTTTTCGCTTTAGGGCAGGCTTTAAAGCTTGTAAAGATTTATTATATTTCAGATATTGCAGATGCTCTTACTCCATTAGGATATCTTATGATGTTTGCTGTAGGAATGTTACATGTAGCAAAGATGCCGGTGAAGAGAAGACAGAGAAGATGAAAATAAAATATAATTAATTATTTCTCTTGATTTATAATTAAAAAATGCGTATAATACCCTCGACATGTAGTTTTGAAAACTACGTGTTGGGGGTTTTATTATATAATTATTGACATGGATGACAATATAATGGTAGTGGCTTGCTTTTATGTCGTTATGGTAGCTGTTATGGATTTAATCCATATTTGTTTTGGTTAAAGACTAATGAATAATTAGTTTTATGGGTAAAGAAAATGAATGATAATAATACAAATATAATATCATCTGAAAAAAATAATAATTCTGATTCAGATAATTTAAACTTGAAGAATTCCAATTTAAATAATTCGAATTTTGATAATTCCATGAATGAGGATGTGAATGTATCCGGTCAGGATTTTGTACCTGCACCAGGAGTTGCTGGAATGTATATCTCAGTAAAGGAAGCTTCTGATGGAAGTCTTTTGGATATAAGCTTTGCTAATGATGATAAGTTTAATTTTGCATTTGACGTGGTAGATGTACTTGCGGATAAATGTCCTGATAAGACGGCTATGCTTCACATTTCTAAGGATGGGAAAGAGCGTAGAATAACATTTAAGGATATGATGATCTATTCTAATAAGACAGCTAATTACCTGCATTATCTTGGAATTAAAAAGGGTGATAAGGTATTGCTTATTCTTAAAAGACATTATCAGTTCTGGTTTACTCTTCTTGCTCTTCATAAGATTGGAGCTATTGCAATCCCGTGTTCATATCTCCTTACTAAAAAGGACTTTGAGTATAGATTTAAGGCGGGAGGAGTAAATGCAGTTGTTTGTACAGCTGATGGTGAAGTTGCTGATGAGATTATAAAGGCTGAAAAAAATTATAATAAAATAAAGGCTAAGATCCTTGTGGGAGGTTCGAGAGAGGGATGGTCAAATTACAATCGTGATATAAGATTCTTCTCATCGAGTCTTAATAGGACTCCGACTACAGCTTGTGGTGATGATCCTATGCTTATGTTCTTTACATCGGGAACTACATCTTATCCTAAGATGACATCCCATAGCTTTAAATATCCACTGGGACATTATATCACAGCTAAGTATTGGCATCAGGTTGATCCTGATGGAATACATTTTACAATAAGTGATACAGGCTGGGGAAAGGCTCTCTGGGGCAAGATATATGGACAGTGGTTATGTGAAGCACCAATATTTACCTTTGACTATGATGAGTTCTTTGCAAAAGAAACTCTTGCTATGATAGAGAAATATAGAATTACATCCTTCTGTGCCCCTCCTACAGTTTTCAGAATGCTGGTGCATGTAGATATGAAGAAATTTGATCTTTCCAGTCTTAAGAATGTATCAACAGCTGGTGAGGCTCTTAACCCAGAAGTCTTTGAGAAGTTTTACAAGGCAACGGGTCTTAGGATAATGGAAGGTTTTGGTCAGACAGAGACAACTCTTACAATAGCAAATCTTAAGGGCATGAAGGTGAAACCTGGATCTATGGGTAAGCCGAGTCCAATGTATGATATAAAGCTTCTTGGCGAAGGTGGCCGTGAGGTTGATGAAGGCGAGGCCGGAGAGGTTTGTATTGGGCTTGGAAAAAATACAGCTAATGGCAGACCAAGAGGACTTTTCCTGGGATATTATCAGGATGAAGAAAAGACCGAGGCTTGTATATATAATGGTTATTATCATACTGGAGATACTGCTTATATGGATGAAGATGGATATATGTGGTATATAGGACGTGCAGATGACGTAATTAAGTCTGCAGGTTACAGGGTTGGTCCTTTTGAGATTGAAAATGAGATTATGAAGCTTCCTTCAGTCTTAGAATGTGCAGTAACAAGTGTCCCTGATAAGGTAAGGGGACAGGCTATAAAAGCTTCAATTGTTCTTGCACCTGGTTATATAGAAACAGATAAGCTTAAGAAAGAAACTATGAAGTATATTAAGGCAAATCTTGCTTCATATAAAAGACCAAAATTTGTTGAATTTGTTCCTGAGCTCCCTAAGACAGCTAGTGGAAAAGTCAGAAGAGCCGAAATTAAGGCCAAGGACTGGAAAAATACTTGATATTTTTTTGTTGACAATAAACTTATATCGTCTATAATGAAAAAGGTTAAAAAATCGAGAGCGTTTGATATTAACTATATATTTTGTTTAGTAAAAGGAGAAAATAACATGTTTGATGAGATTAAAGAAGTTATCATTGAGACACTTAACGTTGATGAAGATAAGGTAACTCTTGAGGCATCCCTTACAGATGATCTTGGAGCAGATTCATTAGATGCTGTTGAACTTGGTATGGCTATCGAGGACAATATCGGAGTTGCTATAGCTGACGAAGATCTTCCAAATATCAAAACAGTTCAGGATCTTGTTGATTACGTAGAGTCACACAAGTAATCTCATACTCGTTTTAAGGCATATTATTTGTAGGCGTATTTGTAGGCATATTTGGAGGCATATTATAGATGAAGCTTTTTGGTAAGCGAAGCGTTGAAAGCAAGACTGGAAGCAAGGCTGGAATTATGTCTGGAAGTAAGGCTGCCAACTCGAAAGTCGTTACAGAAGAAATTGAACTTAGTGATACGATAAGCGAGGAAATCGAAGAAGATACAAGTTCGGAGCAGGTCTACACCTGCTCCGATTGTGGTGTAACGATACCTCTTTCTGAAGTTAAGAAGAATCTTTACGTATGTCCTAAATGTGGGAAGCATGCTAAGATTTCTGCCAGAAGACGAATTTCAGGAGTGGCCGATCCAGGAACATTTAGAAAATTAAAAACTAATATACCTTTTAAGAACCCACTTGATTATCCTGATTATGCAGAGAAAATAAGTGGACTTAAAAATAAAACCGGACTTGATGAAGGACTTCTTGCAGGTGTATGTGAAATAGAAGGTTATAAAGCAGTTGTTGCTGTAATGGCAAGTGAGTTTCTGATGGGAAGCATGGGAATAGCAGTTGGAGAGATGGTTACTAAGGCTTTTGAGGCTGCAGAAAAGATGGAACTTCCCATTATTATATTTACAGCCAGTGGTGGTGCAAGAATGCAGGAGGGTATACTTTCTCTTATGCAGATGGCTAAGACATCAGCTGCTGTCCAGAAATTTTCAGATAATGGGGGACTTTATGTGTCGGTATTAACTCATCCTACAACAGGAGGCGTAAGCGCAAGTTTTGCTACCTTAGCAGATGTTACTATTGCTGAGCCTGGAGCTCTGATAGGATTTGCAGGACCAAGAGTTATTGAACAGACTATAGGTCAGAAGTTGCCTGCCGGTTTCCAAAGGGCAGAATATTTAGAAGAACATGGATTTGTTGATGGAATAGTTTCAAGGCTTGAGATGAGAGATACTCTTGCTCAGATCCTGAGACTTCATGAGAAGAGGAGGAAGTCATGGCTCAGATAAGAGAAATCGATAGCAAGCTTACTGCTCTTGAAGAACAGATTAATGTGCTTAAGGATAATTTTGATCATCTTGAACTCTTGAGTGATCTGCACGCAGAGTATGATAGAACAGCAGAACAGCTGGCTGATCTTACTCCTGGCGAAAAGGTTTTTCTTGCAAGGCATAACAAAAGACCGAAGGTTGACGATTATATAGATGCACTTTTTGATGATCTTTTTATACAGAGGGGAGACCTTCTTAATAAAGAAGATAAGAGTATATTTGGAGGAATAGCCACATTTCATGGACTTCCTGTAACTGTACTTGGACATAGAAAGGGTCGTGACCTTAAAGAAAATATGGAATTTAATTTCGGAATGCCTGAGCCTGAAGGTTATAGAAAGGCTCTTCGTATGATGAAGCAGGCTGAGAAATTTGGAAGACCTATTATTACATTTATTGATACTCCTGGAGCTTATCCGGGACTTGATGCAGAAGCTCATGGACAAAGTCAGGCTATATCAAGAAACCTAGCTGAGATGAGTGCACTTAAAGTGCCTGTGATTTCTATAGTCACAGGAGAAGGAAGTAGTGGTGGCGCCCTTGCAATAGGTGTTGCCAATACTGTATATATGTTGGAAAATGCAGTTTATTCTGTGCTTTCACCTGAGGGATTCGCTTCTATTCTTTGGAAGGATTCAAGCCGTTCAGATGAGGCTTGTAAGCTTATGAAGCTTACGGCTCAGGATCTTCATGAATTTGGAGTTATTGACGGTATAATCAGAGAACCTCTTGGTGGGGCTCATCATAATCCTGGAGTTGTATATAGAGAGATAGATGAAATGCTGGTTAGAGAACTTAGGCGTTTCAAGGGTAAATCCGGAAATGATATAGCTAAGGATAGATATGAGAAGTTCCGTAATATAGATTCACTTGTACTTCATGATAATGTTGAGCATGTGAAATAGGTTAGGGGACAGGACTAAATTACTGCAAAATACTGCGGTTTTAGGGCAAAACTTAAAACCGCATTTTTTTAATAAGAGGAAAATAATATGAACAAGATGATAAATGAAATGCTTGGAACCAAATACCCAATTATTCAAGGTGGTATGGCTAATATTGCACTTGGTAAATTTGCTGCAGCTGTTTCCAATGCTGGTGGTCTTGGACTTATAGGTTCAGGTGGATATGATGCTGCAAGAATTGAACAGGAGATATACGATGCTCGTCAGGCTACAGATAAGCCTTTCGGTGTTAATCTTATGCTTCTTAATCCTGATGTTGATAATATAGCTGATCTTCTTGTTAAGGAGAAAATCAAGATTATCACAACAGGTGCAGGAACACCTGGAAAGTATATGGAAAAGTGGAAGGAAATGGGAGCTATTGTAATCCCTGTTATAGCTTCAAGTGCACTTGCCAGAAGAGTTGAGAAGCAGGGGGCTGATGCGGTTATAGCAGAGGGTGGAGAAAGTGGCGGTCATGTTGGTGATATGACAACCATGGCTCTTGTCCCACAGATAGTAGACTGTGTAGATATTCCTGTAATTGCAGCAGGTGGTATAGCAGATGGAAGACAGTTTGCAGCTGCAATGTGTCTTGGCGCTGTAGGTGTACAGATTGGTACCTGTCTTCTTGTTAGTGAAGAATGTCCTGTTCATGATAATTATAAGCAGGAGCTTATAAGAGCAAAGGATAATAGTACAACTGTAACAGGAAGAAGCTTAAATGCTCCGGTACGTATAATAAAGAATCAGATGGCACGTCAGTACCTCAAGCTTGAATCTGAGGCTGCATCTCGTGAAGAACTTGAGCAGATCACACTTGGTGGTCTCCGCCGTGCGGTAAGCGAGGGAGATATGAAGACAGGTTCTGTAATGGCTGGTCAGGTTTGTGGACAGCTTAAGGAAGTTCGTCCCGTAGCTGATATTATCTCTGAAATATATGAAGACGGAATGAAAATACTTGGCAAATAATATTAAAGGTTTGTAAAGAGTTTTAGAAATCGTAAATAGTCGTAGGTGTTCGTAAATAATCGCAGATAATAATATATAGGTTTATATATTGTCAAAAGGATGCATTTTTCGGATATTATATAATTTGTTTGATTTTAACAAGTATTTTAAATATAAAAGAAAAGGACATAATATGAAACTAGGATTTATATATGCAGGACAGGGTGCTCAAAAGGTTGGCATGGGAGTCGATTTATATGAGAAATATCCTGAATTTAAAGAAACCTTTGATAATGTAAAAGGTGTAGATTTTGATCTTAAGAAAGTTTGTTTTGAAGGACCTGCTGAAACATTAAATGAAACACAATATACACAGCCTTGTATGGTCGCATTTGCAGTAGGAATGACAAAGATTCTGAAGAATCTTGGGGTAAAGCCTATATGTGCAGCTGGTCTTTCTCTTGGAGAGTATTCAGCCCTTTATGCTTCTGGAGTATTCACTGAGGAACAGGTTATTCCACTTGTTCAGTTCAGAGGAAATGCTATGCAGCATGCTGTAGAGGGAAGAGATACTAAGATGATTGCTGTACTTGGACTTGATAAGGATACAGTTTTTGCAGGATGCGATAAGGTGAAGGCAGAGCTTGAGACCAAGGGAATGGTTGATGGTCAGGGTAAAATACTTGTTGCAGAACCAGCTAACTTTAATTGTCCTGGTCAGATTACTGTTTCCGGTGACTCTGCAGCAGTAGATATGGCTGCTGAAGTGTTTAAGGAAATGGGTGCTAAGAGATGTCTTCCTGTTAAGGTAAGTGGACCTTTCCATACATCCCTTATGGAGCCTGCTGGCAATGCTCTTGCTGAAAGATTCAAGAGCGAAAGCTTTGGAAATATGGAATTCCCTGTACTTTTTAATTGTCTTGGACGTGAGAAGAAGGATGGTGAAGAGATTCCTGCACTTCTTGAAAAGCAGGTTCAGAAATCAGTATACTTCGATGATACAATTAAGGCTATGGTCGATATGGGAGTAGAAGCTTTTGTAGAAATAGGACCAGGAAAGACCCTTACTAAATTTGTTCAGAAGACAGTATCAGATATTCCGGTTTATGGAGTTGAGACTGTTGAGGATATAGAAAATTTGCTTGAGGCAATAAAATAGTATAATATTATAGCTTAGGCAATAAAGTAGTTTGACATTAAGGTGTTTATTCATTAAAGAAAGAGGACAGAAAAAATGGGTAAAAGATTAGAAGGTAAAACAGCCATCGTAACAGGTGGTGGTCGTGGAATCGGTAGAGCAATAAGTGTAAAACTTGCTTCTGAAGGTGCAAATGTAGTAATTTGCGATATTGTTATCAATGAGGCAGCTGAAGAAACTATTAAGCTTATTGAAGCTGAGGGAGTTAAAGCTGTTGCATTTAAGGCTGATGTAACATCCTATGAGGATGCTGAAAATCTCTTTAAGCAGGCTGCTGAAGTATTTGGCAAGGTTGATATACTTGTAAACAATGCAGGTGTTACAAGAGATAATCTTATTATGAAGATGAAGGAAGAGGAGTTTGATCTTGTTATAGCTACTAACCTTAAGGGAACCTATAACATGATGAAGGCTGCTACAAGACCTATGATGAAGGCTCGTTATGGCCGTATAGTTAATATTAGCAGTGTTGTTGGTGTATATGGAAATGCTGGTCAGGTTAATTATTCAGCAAGTAAGGCTGGTGTTATTGGTATGACAAAGTCACTTGCCAAGGAACTTGGAAGCAGAGGTATAACCTGTAATGCTGTAGCACCTGGATATATTGAGACAGATATGACTAAAGTACTTCCTGAAGAAGTAAAGGAAGCTATGGTTAAGACTATCGCACTTGGAAGACCTGGTCAGCCAGAGGATGTTGCTAAGGTTGTTGCATTCCTTGCATCAGATGAGGCTGCTTATGTAACAGGACAGGTTGTAGAAGTAGCTGGTGGAATGTCCTGCTAGTATTAATAGTGGGGTGCTGGGATGGCACATTTATATTTAATTAGGAGAAAAATTATGAGACGTGTTGTAATTACAGGAATTGGAACTATTAACCCGGTTGGACATAATCTTGAGGAAGCTTGGGAAAATGTAAAAAAAGGTGTTTGCGGTATCGATTTTACAAAGCAGATGGATACTACAGATTTCAAGGTAAAGGTTTCTGGAGAGGTAAAGGATTATAAGCCTGAAGATTACCTGGATAAAAAAGAAGCTCGTAAGATGGATAGATATACTCAGTTCGGTATCATAGCTGCAAGAGAAGCTATAAAGGATAGTGGACTTGATATGGAAAAAGAGGATCCATATAGATGTGGAACCATAGTTTCATCTGGAATTGGTGGTCTTATCACAATTACTGATCAGACAGCCAGAGGTATGGAAAAGGGTTATGAGAAGATATCTCCTTTCTTCATCCCTATGTCAATATCAAATATGTGTGCAGGTGAAATTGCTATTGATACAGGCTTCAAGGGAGTTTGTGAAAGTATAGTAACTGCATGTGCCAGTGGTAACAACTCAATAGGAGAGGCTTTCCATAAGGTAAGAGATGGTTATCAGGATGTTATGCTGACTGGTGGTACAGAGGGTTGTATCTGTCCTATGGGCGTAGGCGGATTTACAGTTATGAAGGCTCTCAGTACTTCACAGGATCCTAATCGTGCATCTATTCCATTTGACGCTGAAAGAGGCGGATTTGTTATGGGCGAGGGTTCAGGAATTCTTATTCTTGAAGAGCTTGAGCATGCAAAGGCACGTGGTGCTAAGATATATGGTGAGATAGCAGGCTATGGAGCAAGCTGTGATGCATATCATATTACAGCTCCAGATCCATCAGGTATGGGTGCTGCTCAGTGTATGGATATGGCAATCAAGGATGCTGGTCTTGACAAGAAGGATATTGATTATATCAATGCTCATGGAACATCAACACATCTTAACGACGCTGGTGAAACAAAGGCTATTAAGGAGCTGTTCGGGCAGGACGCTTATAAGCTTATGGTCAGCTCAACTAAGTCTATGACAGGACATCTTATGGGAGCAGCTGCAGCTATTGAAGCTATCTTTACTACAATGGCTCTTAAGGATGGATTTGTTCCTGCAACAATTAATTACAAGACTCCGGATCCAGAATGTGATCTTGATATTGTACCTAACCAGGGACGTCAGGCTGATATTAAGTGTGCCCTTTCCAATTCGCTTGGATTTGGTGGACACAATGCATGTATTTTATTAAAGAAATATGAGGATTAATTAAATCTTTGGGAGGTATATCATGGAACTTGATTCAAATCAGATCAGAGAGATAATTCCGCATAGGTTTCCTATGCAGCTTATAGATAAGGTAACTGATTTCGTACCAGGAGAATGGGCAGAGGCTGTAAAATGTGTATCAGTAAATGAACCATTTTTCCAGGGACATTTTCCTGATGCTCATGTGATGCCAGGAGTGCTTATAGTAGAAGCACTTGCTCAAACTGGAGCTGTAGCAATACTTTCAGCAGATGAGTTTAAGGGCAAGATAGCATTTTTCGGTGGAATAAAAAATGCCCGTTTTCGTAAGCAGGTTAAGCCTGGAGATGTACTTCAGCTTAGATGCGAAATTATAGGCAGAAGAGGACCACTTGGATTCGGAAAAGCGGTGGCAACAGTTGATGGAAAGGTTGCTTGTTCAGCGGAGATATCCTTCGCTATAGGTGATAAGGAATAAGGAATGAGTATTTACGGCGAATATGAAGAAACTCTGACATATGTTAAGGATTATCTAGAGAATAATCTCATGGCTTATCAGGAAAAGGTAAAGTCTGAAACCGGAGAGAATGCCTATGAGCACCTTCTTGCCCGTATCAAGACAGACGAAAGCATGCGGGAAAAATGCCGTCGAAAGGGTCTTCCTGAGACAAGCCACTCGGCACTTGCAGAGCTTACTGATGCAATAGGTGTTAGGGTTATATGTTCGTTTGTAGATGATATATTTAATATAGTTGAATATATACGTTCCTTAGATAACTGTCAGATAGTGAAAGAAAAGGATTATATCAGACATGCAAAGCCTAATGGTTATAGAAGCTATCATATAATTCTTGGAGTTCAAACCAAGGAAAAGGATGTTTTGGGAAGAGTTCCCGGTATCTTTTATGTGGAGCTTCAGATAAGAACCATAGCCATGGATACATGGGCTGCTCTTGAACATAGAATGAAATATAAGAAGGATATTCCAAACCAGGAGCTTCTGGTTAATGAGCTTAAAAGAGTTGCTGATGAGCTGGCCAGCTGTGATCTTTCTATGCAGACAATCAGGGAACTGATTAATAGTTAAATGTGATTTATTATGTACCATATTGACTGGATTAATCTAGTCAATGTGGTGCATTTTACTTTGAATGTGTTTTCTCGTATGAGTAAATAAATTAACTGTTTTGACGCTTGTGTTTTTATATGATAGACTGAATTCAAATGGTAAAAAAATTTTTATATATCGATAAAATGCTAAATATTTATGTTGATTCAAATGATTTGATAAGGTTAGATTTTACTCCAGAAATCTGACTAATGGATTTCTAAACAGATCCTATGTGATTTTAGGAAAAGAGGTAACATTTTATGAATTTATTATTAGCAGAGGATGAAAAAGATCTATCCCGTGCCTTAGTTGCGGTATTAACACATAATGGCTACAGCGTTAAAGCTGTTTATGACGGCGAGGAAGCAGTGGAAGAGGCTAAATCAGGTGCCTATGATTGTATGATATTTGATATCATGATGCCTAAAATGGATGGAATAACAGCTCTTGGTATTATAAGGGAATCGGGGGATACAACTCCAGTACTTTTACTTACGGCAAAAGCGGAAATGGATGATAAGGTCACAGGACTTGATGCTGGTGCAGATGATTATCTGACTAAGCCCTTTGTAATGGTTGAGCTTCTTGCGAGAATCAGATCCCTTACTAGAAGATCCGGGGAATATAAGCCTAAGAAATTTACTGTTGGTTCAGTTACACTTGATGTATCTGGACAGGAACTTATATCTGAGAATTCAGTCAGACTTTCAGGCATGGAAGAAAGCCTTATGGAGTTTCTAATGGCTAATCCTAATAAGAGCTTTACCACAGAAGAAATATATGCCCATGTATGGAAAGAGGATGATAGCGGACTTGATGTGGTATGGATTTATATATCCTATCTCAGAAATAAACTAAAATCAGTAGTTGCAGATATTGAAATTGTGGGAGAAAAGGGCGGAACCTTTATACTAAAAACTATTTAAAAAACTAATAAAAACTATTTAATAAAGTTTAATTTACAAAAATTATTTGGATTCTATTATTTGAATTAAAATTATATTTGTATTATTGGCAGGTGAATAAATGTTTAGAAAACTTAGACTAAAATTCATATCTATTGCTGCAAGTTCAGTACTTCTGGTACTAATTATTGTTCTTGGTTCTGTTAATCTTATAACCTACAATAATACGGTTTCAGAAATATTTACCACACTGGATTTTATTTCCAAGCATAGTGATGCTGTGCTTAAGGAGGATGAAATAGCCGCCATTAAGGATAAGGAGATAACTCCTGAAACTCAGTATGAAACAAGATATATAACTGTTATGGTGAATAATAAGGGTAAGCTTGTAAATTATGATGCGGAGCATATAGCGGCTATAGATGAAGCGGAAATGGAAGAGTTTGTAAATTTTGCAATCAATTCCAATAAGGATAGAGGACTTTATGTATATGATAATCTTTCCTATGCATTTCTCAAAACTAAGATTAAAGAAAATACCAAAATAACAGTAATGGATTGTACCAGAAATATTTCTACAGCGAATTTCTTTGTAAGGTTTTCGATTTATACAGGTATTCTTTCTATGCTTCTTGTTGTTCTTATACTTCTGGTATTTGCCCGTAGAGTGGTAGAACCCTATGTTAAAAATGCAGAGGCTCAGAAACAATTTATCACAAACGCAAGTCATGAACTTAAAACTCCGCTTGCTGTTATTTCAGCCAATACAGAAGTTATAGAAATGATAAATGGTAAAAGTGAGTGGACAGAAAGCACTGTTAAGCAGGTGGGAAGAATGTCAGAGCTTATATCACAGCTGGTGGTTTTATCTCGTCTTGAAGAAAGACAGGATATGGTTCTTGTTGATGTGGATATGTCAGAAGAAGTAAATAGTGTACTGACGTCCTTTAAATCTATAGGAGAAACAGAAGAGATAAGCTTCAGTTCTGAAGTTCAAAGCGATGTGCATGTTCAGGCTGATCAGAAGGGACTTAGGGAACTGGTAAATATTCTTGTGGATAATGCAGTTAAATACTGTGATGAAAATGGAACGGTATCAGTCAGTTTAACGAAGAAAGGTAAAAATGCCTGCCTTGTTGTTTCTAATGATTATTCCCAGGGAGACGGAGTTGATTATAAGAGGTTCTTTGACAGATTCTATCGAGAGGACCAATCCCATAATAGTGAGAAAAAGGGTTATGGAATAGGATTATCTATGGCAGAAAGCCTTGTAAGAATGTTTAAGGGGAAGATAAGCGTTGCTTACAAAAAGCCTGTAATAAGCTTTACTGTTATAATATAGAAAAAATGTATGTTATTTTATGTTTTTTGACAGGTATATTTAGCAATTGTGCTTGATTATAAAGTATAAAGAATTGTATAATCAAATTACAAAAATAGTTTGTTTGAAGAATAAGGACGAGTCCTTATGAGCTCGTCCTTTATTATTTAAAGTTTTTTGTGTCCATAAATGGATAAAAGGACGAATCCTTACGAAATCGTCCTTTATTATTTAAAGTTTTTGTGTCTATAAATGGATAAAAGGACGAATCCTTATGAACTCGTCCTTTTACCATTAGTGAAGGTCAAAAGTATTTATATGATTTTAGAAGATTAAATCTTCTAAAACAGGGGGCTAATTAATTATTTTCTTTATTATAAGACTATATTTGTTAAAATGCTACAAAATTATTGCAAATTGTGTCAAAATACTGTCCATTTATTGTTTAAATATTCTATAAAGGCTGTATAATGATAAATAATAAGGAATTTGAAGGAAAGGGGGATATTTATGAAAAATATTCAAGAAGAAGTTACGCAAAATCTTTTTACAGAAAGAGAAAGTGAAGTGAAACATCCATCCTATAATTCAGAAATGGCATTTTATAATCTTATTGCTGATGGAAAGATGGACGCAGTAAGAGATAGTTTGGCCAGGAATCCTAAATCAGATTCAGTTGAGAGAGGTATTCTTTCAAACAATCCAACTAGAAATGCTATGTATCATATGGTTTCCATGGTGGCTCTTGTTACAAGAGTATGTATAAGGCGAGGAATGCCACAGGATATTGCCTATAAGCTTAGTGATGCTTATATACAAAAGGCAGATATTTGCAGTTCGGCGGAAGAAATTCGTGCGGTTCAATTGGAGGCAATTGAAGAATATACCAAATACATGGCATTTAATCAGCATGAATCACCAAAATCAAAGCAGATTAGACTCTGTATTGATTATATAAGAAGCAATACCCATAGAAATGTAACGGTTGCTGAACTTGCAGAGCTTGCAGATTTGAATGAAACATATTTGTCAAAGCTTTT
This sequence comes from Eubacterium sp., assembly GCA_024696635.1. Taxonomy (GTDB): domain Bacteria; phylum Bacillota; class Clostridia; order Lachnospirales; family Lachnospiraceae; genus Eubacterium_Q. The sequence continues at coordinate 77,265 of JAILGP010000215.1, forward strand.
CAAAAAGGAAATGGGATGTACAGTCAGTGAATTTATTAGAAATGAGAAGATTGAAGAAGCTTGCTGGCTTTTAAGCTTTTCAGATAAGTCAAGTATTGAAATAGCCACAGTTCTTGCCTTTTCATCTCATAGCTATTTTATCAGTGTATTTAAGAAGGTAAAGGGTGTTACACCAAAAGAATATAGAAATACAAGTCACGAAAGATTATAAATTTATATATAATTTAAAATGATAAAAAAATATTGGAAAATAAAAATGGGTGTCAAAATATATTTACTTATTAAAGGGGATTATATAGGATTTTGACACCCATGATTAATTGTAATAAGAAATTGTAA
>JAILGP010000076.1 GCA_024696635.1 Eubacterium sp.
TATCTAGATTAACTATCTAAATTAATTATATAAATTAACTACTTAAATTAATTACTATAAAATTTTATTTAACTTCTATAGTTTTTCCATCAAATTCAAAATTATCTCCAGGATAAAGCTTTCTTCCTCTTCTGGTATCAACTTCTCCATTGACCTTAACCTGTCCATCCTGAATAACTATTTTTGCATCAAGACCAGAAGCTACTAAACCTGCTTTTTTAAGAGCTTGTCCAAGCTTTATAAAATCTTCGCCTTCTCTAATATTTATACTTTCCATATCTTTACCTGATTTCTAAAACTAATTTTATCTAAAACAAGCCAAACTAAAGATACCTGTTAATTTAAATAATATAACAGGATATCTTTATTATATTTTAATATGCATCTGGATTAATGTTGATTGGAAGAATGACATAGATAAATGTGTCATCAGCATCCTTTATGATACAAGGACTCTTTGAATCCTTAAGATAAATATTAACCTTATCATCATCAATAACTCTTAGGGCATCCATGATAAATGATGGATTGAATCCGATTGTTATCTCGTCTCCCTCTTTTTCTATCTCCATCTCTTCATTGTTTGAACCCTTATTAGTATCAAGTCTGATATAAAGATTATTATCATTAAGAATTCTAACTATGATAGGTTTTTTATCATTTTCCTGAATAAGTATAGATGCTCTATCAATACAACCCATAAGTTCATTCTTATTAGCCTTAACTGTAAGTGTTGTATCCATAGAAATCATATGAGCTATCTTAAAATAATCTCCATCAATAAGTCTTGAAACAACTCTTGTATTATCAAATTCAAAACTCATTGTATTATCAGAGAAATATATTGTTATATACTTTTCAGCTTCATTTCCAATAATCTTACTGATTTCCTGGAGGGTCTTTCCAGGAATTGTAGCTGATACATCTGAGTTTTCACCCTTAAGATCAACCTTTCTAAGTGATATACGGTGACCATCCAATGAAACAACAGTAAGTCTATTGTTAACAACTTCAAAATGTTCACCACTCATCATTTTTGAATTCTCATTATCTGAAATTGAAAAAATAGTTTGTCTAATAATATCTCTAAGTCCAAGCTGTGATATAACTATACTCTTATCCTTATCAACATCCATAAGATCAGGGAAATCATCACCTGACCAGCAAGGAATCTTAAAGTCTGATTTTTCACATTCAATAGTTGCATTATAATCTGAACTACTCTGTATATAAACCTCACTATCAGGAAGTCTTCTTATAATATCTGAGAAAAGCTTTGCATCAAGAGCACATACTCCTTCTTCAAGAACTGTACATTCTACAGTAGTTTCTATTCCAAGATTCATATTATTAGCTGTGAGTTTAAGGATTCCTCCCTTAACTTCAAGTAATATACAATCAAGTATTGGTTTACTTGCCTTTGAAGGTACTGCTTTTGATACTATATTGATTGCAGATAATAGTACCTGCTTTCTACACTTGATTCTCATTATATTTATGCTCCTTTCGCGCGCGAATCCATTTTATATAAATTTATTATTATTTAGTAGTATTAGTAATAGGCGGTGTTGATATGTTGATATCTGCCTAAACCTTAGTAAATTAGCCGTTTACAAAGGATTTAATTTGTTTATTTATATTATGATTAAGCTTTTGATTAATTTTTACTATTGTGGATTAATCTTTTTTATAATGATATTTATGGTCGATTCGAAGCTTGGATCACTGGAGATTTTGTCTTCAATTCGTTTTATTCCATTATAAACTGTTGCATGATCTCTTCCACCAACAGATTCTCCAATAGTCTGAAGGCTCTTATCTGTTAATTGACGGCATAAATACATGACTGTCTGCCTTGCAATGGCTATATCCTTACTTCTTTTGTTAGATTGAATATCTGAGATACTAACATTTAAGTGTTCAGAAACTGTTGATAATATGTAATCAGGAGTAATATTCTTGTCTGTATCCTTTGAAATAAGATCCCTTAGTGTTTCCATAGCAAGCTCAAGAGTCAGGTCTTCATTTGAAAGCTTAGAATATACACTCAGCTTATTAAGAGCACCTTCCAGTTCTCTTACATTTGAAACTATATTAGTAGCTATATATACAAGTATGTTTTCAGGAATATTAATTCCACCCTTTTCAGCCTTATTCTTAAGAATTGCCATACGTGTTTCATAATCAGGAGCCTGTATATCAATTGGAACACCCCATTCGAATCTTGAACGAAGTCTTTCATTAAGCTCCTTAATTTCCTTTGGTGGTCTATCTGATGAAAGAATAATCTGTTTTTTAGCTTCATAAAGGAAGTTAAATGTATTGAAAAATTCCTGCTGAGTTGCTTCTCTACCTATTATCTCCTGAATATCATCAATAATAAGTACATCGACCTGTCTGTATTTTTCACGGAATTCATCTGTTTTATTCTTCTGAATAGCAGCAATAATATCATTTGTGAATCTTTCAGATGATGCATAAAGTACATTCATTGAAGGATCTCTTTGAAGAATAAAATGTGCTATTGATTGTATAAGATGTGTTTTACCAAGTCCTGATCCTCCATAAAGAAATAAAGGATTCATATTATCCTGGCTAGGCAGATCTGCTACGGCAGCACAGGTAGCATAGGCATGTCTGTTACTTTCACCTATGACGAAGTTTTCAAATGTATATTTAGGATCCAGATTACTTCTTTCAATAGCCTGATAATAATCAGCACTATAAGAACCATCAGCACTTATTTTTACATTTGAATTACTACTTTCCTCTACTACAAACTTATATTTTTCATCTATAATAAGTTCTATTGTAGGATCATTAAAAAATTCCCTTATAGATGAAAGAAGAAACATATCATAATTTTTACTACGAAGATACTCTACTCCATACTTTCCCCTTTTTTCATCTACATATAAATATATTGTATTGTTTTTTATTTCATATATACTTAGGGGTCTTATCCATGTTTCAATAATAATATTAGAAACATCATAATGTGTTTCAAGTATATTAAG
>JAILGP010000079.1 GCA_024696635.1 Eubacterium sp.
TAGATCCTATCTTAAGTAAACATTCTGTGAACACTGATGGTGGTATGATGCATTTTGATGATACAAAACAATCAATGAATAATGTATCGGAAAAAATAGTTGAAAAAACAGCCAATAATAAGGCGGATAATAAGTCAAATAGTAAGTCAGATAATAAAGCAAGTAATAAGGCAGGTAATAAATCAGATAATAAATCAGATAGTAAGTCTGATAACAAAACAAGTGGTAAGGCAGGTAATAAATCAGATAATAAATCAGATAGTAAGTCTGATAACAAAACAAATAGTAAAGCAAACAATAAATCTGATGCATTAGTTAATAATATAGGTGAAGAAAATAGTTTTAACACTAATGCAACAGAAGATAAGAATTCTGCAACTGATATATCGGACGCTGGAGTAAATATCAATGATAAGGCTTCAGAAAAGTTTAGTGATAAGGCTTCAGAAAAGGCTTCAGATAAAAAGGGACAGAGCAAAAAATCCCTAGATAAAAAATCCCAGGATAAGAAATCTGGTGATAAGAAGCAGATTGATAAAAAAGAGTCAGACAAAAAAGACCTTAATAAAAAAGAAATAGATAAAAAAGATATTGATAAAAAGGATAAAGATAAAAAGGGAAAGAAGTAAAATATAGGATTAATAAATAATATAATTTATGACATAAATAGTGACATAAATAATAACATAAATAGTGACATAAACAGTGACATAAATAATAACATAAATAATGACATAATTTAGTAGTAGTTAACGTGGTAAAAAGGAGAAGACGATGAACGTTCAGAATACCCCAAATAAAAATGCAATTTCTAAGGAAGAATTCAATTATGCTCAGGATGTTATAAAGAAGCTTTCAGATTATTATGATAGCAAGGTTGTAGGCCAGCAGAATCTGAAATTTGCACTTGTTGCTTCTATTATAGCTGATGGACATATACTTATTGAATCAGTTCCAGGTCTTGCAAAGACAACAGCAGCTAAGACTATATCTGATGCTGTAGATGGAAAGTTTTCAAGAATTCAGTGTACACCGGATCTGCTTCCTAGTGATATCATAGGTACTCAGGTTTATAACCAGGCTACAGGTAAATTTGATACAACACTTGGACCTGTATTTGCTAACTTTGTTCTGTTGGACGAGATTAACCGTTCCAGTGCAAAAACTCAGAGTGCCATGCTTGAAGCCATGCAGGAAAGACAGGTTACTATAGGTGGTGCTTCCTATAAGATGCCGGGAGATGTTTTCATTGTTATAGCTACTCAGAACCCTATAGAGCAGGAGGGTACATACCTTCTGTCAGAGGCACAGACTGACCGATTCCTTATAAAGGAGAAGATTACATATCCTACACCAGATGAGGAATCTGAGATTCTTAACAGAATAGAATCTGGAGTTATAAGGAAGACTCCAGCAGTTCTTTCCATTAAGGATGTGGACAGTCTTCAGGAAATAGCAGAAAAGGTTTATGTCGACGCTGCTATTAAGAAATATATAGCCTACCTTGTAGATGCAACAAGACATGCAGACAAGGTACTTCCACAGGAACTTAGCCGTTATGTGAAGATGGGTGCCAGCCCTAGAGCATCAATAGCATTTATGAAGATAGCTAAGGCTGTAGCTCTTATTTATGGTAGAACCTACGTTACTCCTGATGATGTAAAGCTTCTTCGTAATCAGGTTCTTCGACACAGAGTTGAACTTAACTATGCTGCAATAGCAGATGATGTTTCTGTAGAGACAATTATCGATAAAATTGTAGGAGCAGTTCAGACACCATAGTTTAATTTGATTATTAGTTTTGATCAAAGCAGTGGAATTGATCATATGTTTTTGAAAAATCGAAACATCAGAATCTGATTATTTATATAGGATCAATATTTTAATCAGGAAATATTATTGGAGAAAGAAATGGATTATGATTATCTGGCTCGTATAAAAGCATCGATTTCTCTTTATACGAGAAAGAAAACTTCAAATATACTGGACGGTGAGTTCAGCTCCATCTATAGAGGGAGGAGCTTTGATTTTGATGACCTGAGAGAGTATGTGTACGGGGACAGTGTACGTGATATAGACTGGAAATCCTCATCTAAAACAGGAAGGGTTCTTATTAGAAGATATATAGCAGATAAGAAGCATAATATACTTTTTGTTGGGGATTCGGGTTACAAGTTCCAGGGCCATACTGATAAGGGAGAGTCAAAATCAGATATTGCTTTAAATGTAATGGGTACTATCTCATATCTGGTTAATGATCATGGTGATGACTACGCATTGCTTACAAGTACAAATAAGGGCTATGATTTTACATTTTTCCGTTCAGGCAAGGTACATCTTGAAAATCTCCTGATAAAATACGAGAAAATCCTTAAGGAAGAAGAGTCAAAGCCTCTTAATGAGACTCTGGATTATATAGCAGAAAACATAAGAAGGAAAATGATTATTTTCATAATAACTGATATGGAGGGTATCTCCAGGCTGGATGATAATCTTCTTAAAAAGCTTTCGGTTATGAATGATGTAATGATTGTAAATATTGAAGATGCCTATCTTTTTGGAGATAATATTTTCGATCTTGAAACAAGGGATTATGAAAGGGAATATATGATCCACGACAAGAAGGTGCATAATGCAGAGATAAAGGACAGGGCTGACAGGAAGAAGAAGGCAGAGGAAATCTTTAAGAAGCATCAGATAAGTTGTGTGGATGTAAGTCGTGAGGCTGAAATAATAGATAAGATTGTTGAACTTTTCGATAGACATAGAATTGAGAGCGTTTGATAAGAATTAAAAATAGTGCTTATAAATATGGTACATATAAACGTGGCGTTTATAAAATAAAAATAGTGCTTATAAATTAGAAACTTTGAATTAAGTTATGATTTTGAGGGAAAAATATGAAGACATCTGTTGAATTACAGGACCCTTTTAATTATCTGATTCTTTGGATTATCCTGGCGGTCCTCTTTATAGGAGGAGTCATTGCTGCTCAGATTATTCTGAGAAAGAAGCTGGGTGACAGGCTTAAGAAAGATAAAGCTCTTAAGCTGAAGAAGATTTCAGAATCAACATTAGAGGGTAAAAAGAAAAAATATATAGGAGAGCTTTTATTTATAGAATCTGATCTTATGGCTAATAAGATTAATATAAGGCAGGCTTATCAGAAAATCAGTATGACCATTCGTATGTTTGTATTTGAGGTGACCGGAATCAAGGTTCAGAAGTATACGCTCACTGAAATCAGAAGGGTCAATATACCTCAGCTTACTAATCTAGTAAGGGAATATTATGAACCTGAATTTGCCAGAGAAACAAGAGCCGATGTTCGCTCATCGCTTGCTAAGACCAGAAGTTTAATAGAAGGTTGGAGGAAATAATATGCATCTGATTCATCCTATGGTGGTCAAGATAGGAATACCAGTCCTGCTTGTTCTGCTTGTGGTGCTGCATATAGTGCGAAGGAAAATTAAATATAGTGGTGGAACCAAGGTAGCCAATACCAATTTTGTTAAAAACCTTAATATATATAAGACCCATAGTCGAATGCATTTTATTGCTTCTGTTTTATTGGAAATATGTATTATCACGACTCTGATATCAGGTCTCTTTCTGGTAGCAAGACCTGCTAAGAAGGAAACGGTTAATAATGGTACCAAGAAGAGGGATATATTCCTTTGTATGGACGTTTCTTATTCTATATATGAGCTGAATGCCGAATTGGTAGATAGCCTGGAGGACGTTGTAGCTGGACTTGATGGAGACAGGTTTGGTGTATGTATATTCAATACTTCTACGGTACTCTATGTGCCAATGACAGATGATTATGATTTTATAATCAACAGGCTGGAGGATATAAAGGAATATTTTGTGCTTCAGAAGGAGTATATGGATAAGTACTATAATCCATCTACAGGTTATCTGGAGTATGATTATGAAGAGTATGATGATTTTATAGAAATGCAGGAGAAGCTGGATTATTATGATGCAGGAACCCTGGTTAACAATATGAGAAAAGGTAGTTCTCTTATAGGTGAGGGTATTGCATCCTGTATGTATAGTTTTCCAAGACTGGATGACGAGGATAGAACAAGAATCATAATCCTGTCAACAGATAATGCTCAGGAAGCTTTAGGCAAGCCCCTGGTTGAGTTGGAGGAAGCAACTTCCCTTTGCAAGAAAAATGATATAAAGGTATTTGGTATTTTTCCAGACAGAGAAACCTGGAGCGGAATGAATACTTCTGATTATGATACTGATGAGCAGGAGCTGAAGGATAATGTACAGAAAACCGGTGGTAAGTTCTATAAGCAGAGCGAGTCACTTTCGGTTGAGGATATAGTTGCAGATATAGAGCATGAAGAGGCACTTGAGGTAGAGGAGGTCACAATTACAAAGATAGTTGATCAGCCTATGATACCTGTAATTGTCATGATAATCTCTTTATCATTTATGCTGATAATAGGACTGGTGATTAGGATATGATAACAAAACCCATAATACCATTATTTATAGTAATTCCTCTTCTGATTATTATCCTGGTCTGTTATATAATCAGTCTGGTCAGAAGGGATACAAAGCTGTGGAAAAAGATTTTTGGAGGCATAAGGATCGGGCTTATAGTGTTTCTTGCCTTTATGATAAATCTCAGACCTATGGCTAAAAAATATAATGCTGAGATTGAAATGAAGAATCTGGACGTGCTTTTTGTGGTAGATACTACGATAAGTATGTGGGCTGAGGATTATGATGGAAATGATAAGCGTATGGATGGCGTAATCCAGGATGCTGAGTATATAATTGATGAGCTTTCAGGAAGTAACTTCGGACTTATCAGATTTGATAACCGTTCACAGATACTGGCTCCATTTACTCAGGACCATGAAACTATAAAGGATGCATTTTCCACTATCAAGCAGCCGGATGTTTATTATGCTAAGGGTAGCTCCCTTAATAAAGCCTATGATGATATGAAGCTTCTTTTAGAGTCATCAAGTACAAAGGAAGACAGACTGACAATTGTATTTTTTATGAGTGATGGTGAGATTACAGATGGTTCAGAGCTTATGAGCTTTGAGAATCTTGGCCCTTATGTTGAGGCTGGTGCAGTCATGGGATATGGAACCTCAAAGGGTGGTATCATGTCAACAGGTGATTGGGGTTCTCATGTAAAGGATCCAAGTACAAATAAAGATGCTGTATCAAAGATTGATGAAGCTAATCTTAAGCAGGTGGCATCGGATCTGGATATAGACTATGTTCATATGAATAGTACCAGTAACATAAAGTACATGGTGGATTCTATTAAAAATGGCAGCTCGCTTACAATTGAAAAGTCAGATTCTGTAAGCTATGAGGATACGTATTATAAGTATGCATGGCCTCTTCTCATATTACTTTTGTTAGAGCTTGTTATATTTATAAGACGTGGAAGGTTGTAAATAATTATTTTTAGAAAAGGTTTCTAGATGAAAGAGAATAATTCAGACGGAAAACTGAATAAGAAGTCAGATAATAAGCTGGATTTTAATCCGGAGAAAAATGTTGCTCATAATCCAGGACATGAAAGCACTGATGTTTTAAAGCAGATGAAGCATGAAGAGCGACTTAAGAAGAAGGAAGAGAAGAAGGCTGACCGTATAGCAGATAAAGAGAGAATCAAGGCTGAGAAAAAGGCTGACAGGGCGGCTTTATTTAAAATAGAGGACCCTCTGGGCTTTATGCGTATTATAAATATTATAAGCGTTGTTCTCCTCATAATAGGTCTGTTTTTAGGTGTAAGGTATATCATTAATGGTGCATTTCTCATTAATTATAATCATGGTAATTATAGTCCTGCCACTCAGGAATTCCTTCAGCTGGTAAATATTCCAGAAGGTTATCTGCCGTATTATAATGCGGGAAATGCTTATTATAAGCTTGAGGATTATGATAAGGCCATTGATAGCTATAAGTCTGCTTTGGAGTCACATCCTACTGAGAAGAAGGAATGTGATATAAGAGTTAATCTTGCTCTTGCTATGCTTCATAAGATAGATTTTGATAATCTTACAACAGAGAAGCAGAAGGCAAATGCAATAAGAACTCTTCAGTCAGCAAGAAATGTTCTTTGTGAAAAGGGCTGTGCCGATCCTTATGGAACTAATGGTCATGATCCGGAGGCCGAACAGCTTAAGCAGGATATAGATAAAATGCTTGAGGAACTGGATGCCGAACCTCAACCACCTGAGGAATCTGGGGAAGAGGAAGAACAAAATGAGGGACAGGGAGAGTCAGAAGAAAAGAAGAAATCCAAGCGTGAAAAAGAGCTAGAAGAGGAGCTTGAAGAACAGAAGCAGGAAGCCATGGAGGAGAGACAGGAAGCTCAGAACCAGGCTGACCAGGAGCAGGGGATGACTGGTGGCGGAAGCGGAAGTGAAGAAGGCGACGGAGGCGGAGATTTTACAGGAAAAACCTGGTAATATAAAAATCCCAAATAATAAAAAAAGAATTACAATATAAATGTATTGTAAATTAAAAGAATTATTTAGAATTATAATGTATAATCATATATAATATCTGAAAGTTGTGATGACCTCTGGTGATAAGCTTGGTAATATTAAATAACTGAAAGTTGTGGTGATTATATAAATGCCTGGTAAAAGAAGAGTAAATAATATAAAGTGGGATAAGCTGGACAATACTGCCCAGCTTTTTCCCGTTATTGCAAGAGAGGGTATGAGCAATGTTTACAGGGTTGCAGTAGTACTAAAGGAAGAAATTGACCCGGCGGCTCTTCAGCTTGCGCTTGAAAAGGTTCTGCCTCATTTTGATGTTTTTCGCTGTACAATGCGTAATGGAATATTCTGGCATTACTTTGAAGAAAATAAGAGACCTCTTCCCAAGGTAAGGGTTGAAAGCAAATATCCTTGTGAGTTTATAAATCCTTATGAAAATAATCATTATCTTTTTAGGGTTACATATTATAAAAATAGGATTAATCTGGAGGTTTTTCATGCTCTTACAGATGGAAATGGTGCTCTTAATTTCCTTAAGGAGGTAACCTATCAATATATAAGGCTTAAGCATCCAGAGCTTTCTGGTATTGTTAAAAATAAGCTGGCGGCAGAAACTTCTCTTAATAATGAAGATAGTTATATCAGTAACTATATGCATAAGGAGAAAAAAACCTATAAGACTCAGAAGTCTGTTATTATAAAGGGACAGAAGCTGCCTGCAAGCAAGTTCTCTGTTATACATGGAATGATGCCTGTCAGTGATATAAAAGCAGCAGCAAAGTCTTATGGTGTTACCATTAATCAGTATATTGTGGCGGCTTATACATGGGCAATATATAAGAATTATCTTAAGGGAGGTCCTTCTGAAAAGCCGGTTACAGTGGCTGTACCTGTTAATCTCAGGCCTTATTTTGAATCAGATACAAATAAGAATTTCTTTGTTGTTGTTACTTCTGTATTTAAACCGGAAAAGGAGTCTTATAATTTTGAAGAGGTTTTGGATATAGTAAAGAAGAGTCTGGAGGAGCAGATTACCAAGGATAATCTGAAGAAGCTTTTTTCCTATAATGTATCTAATGAGATGAATATTATTCTTAGGGCGGTTCCTCTTTTCCTTAAGAAAATAGCAATAAAGCAGGTCTTCAATGCATCTGCCAAGGCTAATACAACAACAGTTACTAATCTTGGGATCTTCAAGACTTCAGACCCTTATTCAGATTATATAGAAAGATTTCAGGCAATACTTGCCATGTCCAAGGGACAGAATATGAAGATAACCGTTATATCCTATAAGGATGAGCTTTGTCTTACATTTAGTTCCTGTATACAGGAGACAGGAATACAGAAGACATTTTTCCGTAAGCTTACGGAGGATAATATTCATGTGACGGTTGAAACGAATGGTGTAAATTACGAGTATTAGGAAGTGGTATATATGTCAAAGCATTGTGTTAGATGCAATATCGATATAGTGGATGATGCTGTTAAATGTCCTCTCTGCGATGGTGTTCTTGCAGATATGGAGGATGATTCCGATGAGACTCCTGGTGTGGATCAGATGTCCAAATCAATAACTTATCCGGATGTATCTGTCTCTGTCAGGATGATTCAGTTTGTGATAAGGGCTGCAATTTTTGCTGCTATAGTTGCAGAGGTAGTGGTTCTTGTGGTAAATTATTTTACATTTAACGGTGTATATTGGTCCCTTATAGTTGGTATTGGACTTTTATATGGAGTTATAACTCTTCTTTATTCCGTAAGAAAGAGGAAGAGTATGCAGCGTATTATATTGGTGCAGCTGCTTTTATCTATATTGCTGGTGGTGGCTCTGGATGTGATACTTGGTTATAAAGGCTGGTCTGTGGGCTATGCCATACCTATTGCCCTTATGGCTGTGGATGTGAGCGTGGTTGTATTTATGATTGTTGGAATTAATGATTGGCAGACCTATATAATGACTGAGATAACAGCCTTTGTTCTTAGTGTGATTCTGATTGTTCTTCATCTGACAAATCTGGTGGATACATCATTTTTTGCCTTAATTGCATTCTTGGTTACCGGTTTTATCCTGCTTGGTACTATTCTTTTTGGGCAGAATATGATTTCGAATGAAATAAAGAGAAGATTTCATATATAAATATAATAGAAGATTTGGAATATAAATATAATAGAATGGTCAGGGGTTATTTATAATGTTCTATGTTGACGGAGTGGCAAATATGGATAATGAGCTTAGTTTAAAGAGTAAACTAGTCAAAATTCTTGTTTCGGAATTTAATAATAATAAAAGGCTCACTGAAAAGTATAGCACCAATTCCTTTGGACATAGTGAGATGGATATTGAGTATAATTATCCGGAACATCTTGTGGCAGAGCGTATTTCCATGGGAGATAAGGAGTCTGAACGTTTTGAAATGGAAAGGCTTACCTGGAAGGATTCTGATAGTCCCTGGATAATACTTCATCTTCATGGTGGTGGATATGTAGGTGCCATGAGGAGACATTATAAGAATATGGCGGGACTTTATTCTGAGGTTGGTGGTGGAGCTACTGTGCTTACTGTTGATTACAGGGTTGCCCCGGAGCATACATTTCCAGCTGCAGTGGAGGATGGCCTTAAGGCTTATCAGTGGATATTGGAACAGGGCTACTCCAATGAACAGATTATTTTAGCCGGTGACTCGGCTGGTGGCGGTCTTGCCATGGCAATTTGCCATGTATTGAAGTCCCGTTGGCAGAAGCTTCCGGCAGGTCTTGTTGCTATGTCACCTTGGGCGGATGTTACAGCCAGCGGAAGCTCTTATAAAGATAATTATGATATAGATCCTGTATTTGGAAATGACAGGAGTGAAATGATATTTAATAACCCTTATGTAAAGGATGTTAATCCTAAGGACCCAAGAATCTCACCCCTATTTGGAGATTTTACCGGTTTTCCACCTATGCTTATTCAGGTTGGAACGGATGAGATGCTTCTTAGCGATTCTGAGTCTGTGGCCGCAAAAGCCAGAGCGGCTGGGGTTAAGGTTAGATTTACTAAATATAATGGCATGTTCCATGTTTTTCAAATGAGTGGTACACTAATGGAAGAATCCAAGGCTGCCTGGTATGAAGTAAAAAGATTCATTGAGGAAATAGAAAAACAATAGATTTACCAAAAGGGACAGACCCCTTTGGCAAATCGTTTAAAAGAAAGAGGGATAAATTATGCAGAAGTTTTATTTGGAGAATATGAATGTTAAGGTTGAGATAAAGCAGCAGGGTGCAGAGCTTTATCGTATTCTTTCCAAGGAAAATGGTAAGGAATATCTTTGGAATGCAGATGAGAAGTTCTGGAAGAGAAGTGCTCCGGTGCTTTTCCCTATAGTTGGAAGTCTTAAGGATTCAAAGTTTGTGGTTGATGGACAGGATTATCCTATGTCTCAGCATGGATTTGCAAGGGATATGGATTTTAAGCTTGTTAAACAGGCTGATGGCAAGAGGGCTATATTCAGACTGGAGAGCAATGAAGACACACTTAAGCTATATCCATACAAGTTCGCTCTTGAGATAGAGTATAAGCTGGATAAGTACAAGCTTACTACTACATGGAGAGTCATTAATACAGATGACAAGCAGATACATTTCCAGATTGGGGGACATCCTGCTTTTATGTGTCCTCTGGGTGGCAAGGGTAAACAGTCAGAATACAAGCTTGCCTTTGATACAGACAAGGACCTGGTTTATGGTCTGCTTAGTGAAAATGGACTTCTGGAATCAGAGGGAAATGTATTAAAAAACGATGGTGGACTTGTTTCAATCGATGAGCATATGTTTGATAAGGATGCTCTTATTATAGAGAATAAGCAGGCTAACAAGGTAAGCCTTTGTAATCCTGATGGTATGGCTTATGTTACAGTAAGCTTTGATGCTCCACTTTTTGGCCTTTGGTCACCTGCTGGAAAGAATGCTCCATTTATTTGTATTGAGCCTTGGTATGGTCGTGCAGACAAGGAGAATTTCTCTGGAGATATAAGCCAAAGAGAATACGATAATGCCATTGATCCAGGCCAGGTTTTTGAGGCTGAATATACAATTGAGATAGGTGTTTAATAATTCATATATGATAAATGGAAAAAATAATGTCTATATTACGTTTTTCCTTGACTTTTAGGGGATAAAACGTATAATTAGATAGAGCATTTTAGTTCGGATGAAGGGAACTGGAGTGACAATATAATAGTATTATTTAGGAGGAATTCTTAAAATGAACAAAACAGAACTTGTTGCAGCTATCGCTGAGAAGTCAGGTCTTACAAAGGCAGATTCAGAAAAGGCACTTAAGGGATTTATGGATGCTGTAGAGGAAGCTCTTAAGGCAGGAGATAAGGTACAGCTTGTTGGCTTTGGTACATTCGAAGTTAAAGAGACAGCAGCTAGAACAGGACATAATCCTAGAACAGGTGAGCCACTTAACATTGAAGCTTCTAAGGCTCCTAAGTTCAAGGCTGGTAAGGCATTCAAGGATGCTCTTAACTAAGTTTTGATTTTTAGTTATAAATTTAGTTTTTAATTTGATTTTTTTAATCTGTTTTAAATCTGAATTTAAACCTGTAGTTTAGGGTGATAATCAATATCCTTAATTACAATTAAAATGACTATGTGCCTGCCGCGATTCTGTCGCGGCAGGTTTCATTTTATATATTATTTGGAATTATATATAATATTTGGAAATGTTATTTGGAAATGTTATTTGGAATGATTTTTTTAGACGGATTATTTTGATAGGATTTATAGATGATTATAAGGGATAGAGATAATGAGATTAGATAAATATTTGAAGGTATCAAGATTAATAAAAAGAAGAACTGTTGCCAATGAGGCCTGTGATGCAGGAAGAGTTTTAGTTGGTGGAAAGCCTGCCAGAGCATCTTATGATGTAAAGGTTGGGGATGAGCTTGAGATAGTATTTGGTAATAAAACTGTTAAGGTCAGAGTTTTAAAGGTGGCTGAGACTGTTAAGAAGGATGATGCTGCTGAAATGTATGAGCTGATCTAGTATGTTTAATTTAATGCTTACTATATATGAATTATATGTTAGCGTTTTATTTTACATTTAAGTCAGTGTATTGTTTAAGTGGGAAATGTAATTTTCTTGTAAGTGATTTTTATAATTTTACTTGCATATTATGTAAACATACCTTATACTAAATAAGTGTTCCCACTTTTTGGGGAGCGTTTATTATTATGGGGAAGGACATAAAGATGGCCAAGGTTCGTGTTAAAAAATCGAATAGACAATCTAGACTTGCTCTGACTGTGGTGTTTTTTATGATGGTTGTGGTTGTAGTAATATGCTTTGTTCATATTGCAAGGCTGCAGGAAAAGGATAAAGAGCTTACTATAGTTCAAAACCAGTTGGAATCCCAATTAGAGGATGCAAATAATAAGGCCGTAGAACTCGAAGAACGAGAAAAGTATATGAAGACTAAAAAGTATATCGAAGATGAGGCCAAGAATAAACTGGGACTAGTTAACAGTGATGAGATACTTATAAAGCCAAAAGAAGATGATGATTAGGTAGCAGTTGACAGATAGGTCTGTCGGCTGCTATTTGTATTATATGAGAAATAAATTGGAATAATTCAAAGAAATTTACAGGTAATAAATCAGATTATAATAAGCTATAAAACTGCCAGGAAAATATGGGGTACTTAGCAAAGGTATTGATATGAAAGAAAAATTTCTTGACTTAGTAAAGTCCTATATTGAAAAAAATAAAATGTTCTATCCTGAGGATGGGCTTATTATTGGTGTGTCTGGAGGAGCTGATTCGGTAGCTCTTTTAAGAGCCATGCTTATGGTCAAGGATGCTTCAAAAATAAGAGTGGTTCATATTAATCATGGAATACGAGGAGAAGAAGCATATAGAGATCAGCATTTTGTTGAGAATCTTTGCAAAGAATACGGTCTTCAATGCAGGGTTTACAGTGGAGATATTCCCCAGATGGCAAGAAAAATGCATATGACTGAGGAAGAAGCAGGAAGACGTTTTCGATATGAATGCTTTAAGAAGGAAGCAGACCTGATGAATCAGGAACTTATGGACCAGGTAATGAGCAGTGATATTGGAGACCCTATATGTCCTCCTGGAAGAGGGCTAATAGCTGTTGCTCATAATAAGGATGATCTTGCCGAAACAGTTTTATTTAACATGGTAAGAGGAAGTTCTCTTATGGGACTTACCGGAATAAGTCAGGTAAGGGATATAATTGTAAGGCCTCTTCTTATGACCTCTAGGAAAGAAATTGAGGAATTTCTGAAGGAGCTGGGTCAGGATTATGTGACGGATTCCACTAATCTATCTACGGATTATACAAGAAACAAGCTGAGACATATAATAATCCCTGAGCTGATGAAGATAAATGAAGGGGCTGTGAACCATATTGTGGATATAGCCTGCGAGGCTGAGGAACTAAGGGATTATGTAAGGCAGGAAAGAGAAAACTACTTAGATCAGGTAAATGCATCTCAAAATAAAGATGACAGGATAAATCATGGCAATTCTGTGGAAGCTTTTAGGGATGAAGGAGAAGGCATATTCATGGAAGATGAAGTCTCTGAGGTTTACATCGATATTCCACTGCTTAGGGGAAGGAGCCCTCTTGTAAAGGGCGAAATAGTCCTTTATCATCTGGAAATGATATGTCATAAGCGTAAGGATATAAGCCGAAAGCATATAAATTCTGTGCTGGATTTATGTGATATGGAGACAGGGAAACAGGTATCCCTTCCTTACGGAATGGTGGCGGTCAGGACCTACGATAAAATAAGAATATATGATTCAGCTGCTAAGAATGAAGAAGGTGACCTGAATGGTGCATTTGAAATAAAATATCTATCCAGGGATGAAGTGATAGAGATAAGAAAAGACCAATATACGAAAATGATTGATTGTGATAAAATATGTGATAAACTGTCATTTAGACATCCAAAAGATGGAGATTTTATAGTGACCCGGGAGGACGGCGGACGGAAGAAGCTGTCCAGGTTCTTTACCGATAATAAGGTGGAGCGGGATAAGCGTAAGGATATGATTCTTGTTGCAGATGGAAATGAAATAGTCTGGGTAGTTGGTCTCAGACTTAGCGAGCGCTATAAATTAACTGATAAGACAGAAAAAGTTATGCAGATTACATTTAAAAGTAAATAGCAAAGGAGACTAGAGAGTTATGTCAGATACAATCAGCGTTTTAATAAGTGAAGAACAGATTGATAAAAGAATACAGGAAATGGCTGATCAGCTGAGTAAGGACTACAGAGGCAGAAGTGTCCACATGATCTGTGTTTTAAAGGGTGGCGTGTTCTTTATGACTGAGCTTGCAAAGAAAATGAGGATTCCTGTAACCTTAGATTTCCTTTCGGTATCTAGTTATGGTAATAGTACTGATTCTTCGGGAAAGATTACATTTGGCAAGGACCTTGATGAGCCTATAGATGGGAGAAATGTAATTCTTGTAGAGGATATACTCGATTCCGGAAGAACACTCAGCTATGTGATAGAGATTCTGAAGGAGAGAAATCCACAGAGCTTAAAGGTTGTAACCTTGCTGGACAAACCAGACAGGCGCGTAGTGGATGTAGATGTGGATATGACAGGGTTTGCCATTCCAGACGAGTTTGTTGTGGGCTATGGCCTGGATTATGCCCAGAAGTATAGAAACCTTCCTTATATAGGGGTTATCACTTCAGCGGATTAAAAGTTGTAAAATATTTAGTAGAGGTAGGACGAGTTTTGGAAAGTAAAAAGGGACGTGATATAGGTAACCTGATTTTCCTATATCTGATTGCGAGTATTATTGTTATGTTTGGTGCATGGGTTGTTTTGAGAAAGCCTGCAAATGAGGACACCAGTTACACCGATGCAAAGCTGGCTAGCGAGATAAAGGCCGGCCTTGTGGAATCTGTAGATGTTTATCAGAACAGTGAAGTACCTACAGGTGAGGTTGAGGTTAAGAAAAAGGACAAGAGTGTAGTTTATTATACTCCAAATGTTAATGACACCATGAAGATTCTGGATGGAAGCGATGTGGCTCATAAGCTTCATGACGTGGAAAGACCAAGTGTTCTTATGCGTCTTGCTCCATATATAATCCTGGCTATTGCAGTTGTGGTTATATTCCTTATAGTGACTGCGCAGATGAATGCCATGAATGCTGTCAGTGGCGGAATGGGTGGCGGATCAAATCTTTCGAATTTTGGAAAGAGCAGGGCCAAGAAGGATATGGAGACAGGTATAACATTTGAAAATGTTGCCGGTCTTGCTGAGGAAAAGGAAGAGCTTGAGGAGGTTGTTGATTTTCTGAAGGATCCTAAGAAATATATAGCCATGGGTGCAAGAATTCCTAAGGGTATTATTCTTGAGGGACCTCCGGGAACAGGTAAAACTCTTCTGGCTAAGGCTGTATCAGGTGAAGCTGGCGTACCATTTTTCTCTATATCAGGTTCTGATTTCGTGGAAATGTTTGTCGGTGTCGGTGCATCCAGAGTAAGAGATCTTTTTGAGGATGCCAAGAAGAACAGTCCTTGTATTGTATTTATAGATGAAATTGATGCTGTTGCCAGAAGACGTGGTTCAGGTCTTGGTGGTGGTCATGATGAAAGAGAGCAGACTCTGAATCAGCTCCTTGTTGAAATGGACGGTTTTGAAGAAAATGAGGGTATTATAGTAATGGCGGCTACCAACCGTTCAGACATACTGGATCCTGCTATTCTTCGTCCAGGCAGATTTGACAGGAGAGTTATGGTTGGACGTCCTGACGTAAGAGCTCGTGAGGAAATCCTCAAGGTTCACGTTAAGAATAAGCCTCTTGGTGATGATGTTGATCTTCATGAGGTTGCAAGAACTACAGCTGGTTTCTCAGGTGCGGATCTTGAGAACCTTGTTAATGAAGCAGCAATTAAGGCTGCAAAGGAAAATGTAGCTTATATTACAAAACGTCACATAGACGATGCATTTGTAAAGCTTGGAATAGGTACAGAAAAGAAGTCTCGTATAGTATCCGAAAAGGAAAGAAAGATTACGGCCTATCATGAGTCTGGTCATGCTATCCTTTTCCATTATCTAAGTGAAATGGAAAATGTATATACCATATCCATTATTCCAAATGGCTCAGGAGCAGGCGGTTACACCATGCCACTTCCTGATAATGATGATATGTTCTGGACCAGAAATCGTATGCTTCAGAATATACAGGTTTCCATGGGTGGCCGTATAGCAGAGTCACTTATATTTGATGATATAACAACAGGAGCATCTTCTGATATAAAGCAGGCTTCAAGTGTTGCAAGAAGCATGGTTTTAAAATATGGTTTCTCCAGCGAACTTGGTTTTATCAATTATGAAACCGGGGAAGGTGAGGAAGTATTCATAGGACGTGAAATAGGTCATTCCAAACCTTACAGTGAGCAGGTAGGAGCCCAGATCGATGCAGAGGTTAAGAAGATTATAGATTACTGTTATGGAGAGGCAGAGAGAATTCTTAAGGAAAATATTGACATACTCCACAAAACAGCAGAATTACTTCTGGAAAAAGAGAAAATTACAGGGGCAGAATTCGAGGCTTTGTTCGCAGTTTAGTTCATATAAAAAATGGCTCGGAGCCTTATAAATGGTGCATTTCCAGACCGTAGTGCATATTGCACAATAAAATATCTCTTGAAAAAGCAATATGTTTAAAAAGGGTGAAAGCTCCATTTTTGAATAGTTAAAATATACAAAAAAGATTTAAAAAAAAATTTATTTTTAGTAACACTTATTTTCGGTTATGAGTATAATAATACTTGTAACCCCCAATACATTATATAGTTTTTTGCTACACCCCATAAGTAACAAAATACCTTCTCCAAAAGAGCGTGTCTACCCCGACACGCTCTTTTACTATCTTCAGTGTTTATGCGGGTTTGCGGGCTTTTAGCCTTATTTTTTTGACTTCGAAAATAGTTTACATAAACGTAAATATTATGTCTACTGATACAATTACTGATACAATCGATGCAGATTTTTCTCCAGATTTGACACCCTCTAACCTTAGATAAATAGCGGATTTGCGAGAAATTTTTGATAAGTAAATTTGATAAGTAGAGTCAAAATCGAGCAATAATTGAGGTGAAAAATCAGGATTTTGCATGCCAAAAA
>JAILGP010000132.1 GCA_024696635.1 Eubacterium sp.
CCAGTAAAGCATATCTTTATTAAGGCCAATCTGGCAGATAAGAAAGCGGTAGAAAATGTTTTCAACGAATTTAAGCCATCCATTGTAGTAAATCTTGCAGCCCAAGCCGGCGTGAGATATAGCATTGATCATCCGGACACATATATAGAGGGAAATATAATAGGATTCTATAACATCCTTGAAGCTTGTCGCCATAGTTATGATGAAGGTAAGAACGGAGTTGAGCATTTGATTTATGCTTCATCTTCATCAGTTTATGGAGGCAATAAGAAGGTTCCTTTCAGCATAGAAGACAAGGTTGACAATCCAGTAAGTCTTTATGCTGCTACCAAGAAGAGCAACGAACTGCTTGCTCATTCCTATTCGAAACTGTATAACATTCCTTCAACGGGTCTAAGGTTTTTCACTGTTTATGGTCCAGCTGGCAGACCCGACATGTTTTATTTCTCCGCGACTGATCGCCTGATTAAAGGAGAGAAGATTCAGATTTTCAATTATGGAAATATGAAAAGGGATTTTACCTATATCGATGACATTGTTGAAGGTGTATATCGTGTTATGCAGGGGGCACCGGAAAGATGTGTCGGTGAGGACGGATTACCCGAACCTCCCTATGCCCTCTATAACATAGGTGGTGGCCAACCGGAAAACCTAATGAATTTCATAGAAATTCTTCAAGAGGAACTAGTAAAAGCGGGGATACTTCCCGATGATTATGATTTTGAGGGGCATAGAGAACTCGTGGGAATGCAGGCAGGGGATGTGCCGATTACTTATGCGGATAGTAGAGGGCTAGAGAAAGACTATGGATTCATACCTGGAATAGATCTTCGGAGTGGATTAAAGAACTTTTGCAAATGGTATAAAGAATACCATAGATGAGGTTAGCTCAAATAGGATTAATTTGTATTTTCTAAAACATATTAAATAAAGGGCTTACATAGTAATAGTTTGAATGACCTTACATGGTCTATCGAAAAAGGATGAGTAATGATAAAACGTCATAGAAAAAGAAAGCCACGTCTTTGTTTAGTTTCTTCATCAGGTGGTCATTGGGAACAACTGCAAAAGCTGAAGCCGTTAATTGATAAATACGAGGGATTCTTTGTTACTGAGAAGACAATGTTTCCTGAAACTTCTGATTATTTTATGATTCAGACGGATCTTAAGGATAAGTGGATGATACCCAAAATGTTTGTTAATACAATCCATTCAATTATTATTTGGATGAAGGAAAGACCTGATTTTGTGATAACTACCGGAACGATGGTTGCATATCCATTTTATATTCTTGCTGTAATTTTTCATAAGAAAATTGTATATATTGAAACTTTCGGACGTGCAAATATGCCTACAGAAGCAGGGAAGATGATGGAAAAGCATGCAGACCTTTTTATTGTTCAGTGGAAAACTCAGGTAAAGCATTATAAGAAGGCTATTTATGGAGGATGTTTATACTGATTATTCGTAGTATGAAAACAGTTGTGGACTAGAAAAGGGTTTGATGGAGGAAGTGGCATGATTTTCGTCACGGTTGGTTCAAGAAATTATCAGTTTGACAGACTATTTAAGAAGCTTGATGAGTTGTATGATAATAGAGTTTTGACCGAAACAATGTTTGCACAGATTGGTACGTCGAAGTATAGGCCAAGAAATTATAAATACAAGGATTTTATCACACCTGAGGAATTCTCGAGGTACATTAATGATGCGAGTATAGTTGTTTCGCATGGTGCATCTGGATCTATAATGAAAGCACTAAATGCGGACAAGAAGGTCATAGTTGTTACCAGACTTGCAAAATATGACGAACATATTAATGATCATCAGATTCAAAATAATGAGGCCTTTAGTAGCAATGGATATGTGCTCATGGCGGATTTAGAGTTGAATGATTTGGGTGATTGCTTTAGAAAAATATATGAAGGATGTGATGGATTAAAAAAATGGGAGAATAAAGACCCACAGTCGATCATTAGAATGATAGATCACTTCATACAGAATAATTGGTGAGAACCGATGATAAAAAATGTTGTGCTTAAAAGGGTATTAAAGAATACTCTGTTTAGGGCCGTTTCTTTAGTTAATAAGCTGATTGCTAAAGATAAGAATAAGGTATTATTCTATTCCGCAAATGGCGGAATAGGTGATAATCTTTTACCACTTAAGAATTATTTGATTGATAATGAGTATTGGAAAAAATATAAAATAATATGTTGTGTTGAAAATGAAGAATACATCAAAGAAAACGAATCACATATTCATTATATTACGAGGCTTAATGCTATACAGACCTTTCTGACTTCCAAGTATGTGTTTTATTCTACAGGACAAATCCCTGTCAAGCCATCTCGTCAACAAATTGTTTGGTTTGTAGATCATGGCGTTGCATTCAAGAAATATGGACCCATGGGTGCAAAGATTAATGGATACAATCACTATTTTACTAAATTTGTGGTTCCATCAGATGTATATATCCCAATAATCAAAGAAGACTTCCTGTGTTCCGACGATGATATTGAGGTTATTGGAGAACCAATGACTGATATGTTATATGCGGACACAAATCGTTATAAC
>JAILGP010000166.1 GCA_024696635.1 Eubacterium sp.
AAATGCACCGTTATGGAGACAAATATTCCATATGCTTATCAGGACAAGAACCTGACAATAAGTGCATTGATGAAGATAAAGCTTGAAAAAAGATATGACAGGGAGCTTTTTACATTTGACATACTGAAGGAAGAATATGGTGTATATGCCATCAGAGGACCGAGAGGAATTCCAGATTCACTGAGTCGAGATCTGTAATTGGAAAGCTTAAAGCCGACGAGGTAAAGGGGTTTACGATTACAGTCATATTCGTGCTACATGTGGTGATAAGATAGGCGTTTTCAATAAAAAAGTAAAGAGAGGATAGAAGGGAATATGCCTAAGAAAGCACAAGAACATGTAAAAGAAAATATTGATTCCACACCTGCCTATAAGGATATAGTTTATAGTGAAGAATAATTTAAACAATATATTCTTGATAATAGCAGAACTATAATTATCTGGAATGATATTTTTTATCTTGTAAGTGATATGATATATCAATATGGTCATATTACTTTATAATAAGCTGACAATAAAAAGAGATATAAATTATGTTAAGGCGATGGTTCGTGTGAGCTGTCGCTTTTTTGTATGTTTCATAAAATGGACAAACTATAGTACATTATTAGAAAAACTATAATTGCTGAAACTATATCAAAGGGAAGGAGCTGAAGCATATGTTTAAACTATTATTTCAAATATTTTTATTTCCATTTAAGCTGATGATTTGGTGCGTTAAAGCTTTGTTTTGGGTTCCTCTTATCTTGATCGGACTTATCTTTGATGATGGTCCAGGGCCTGGTTGGTGGTAGAAAAAAGCATAGGATTAAGTATCAGATATTATGAAGGACTGGGATCATAATTGAATTAATGACATCATGGATGATGTGTTTTATTTTGAATATATGGAAGAACAGTTTGGTAATCATGATAGTAATAATGAATATGATGATCCAGAGTATGACCTGGATGAGGACTTTGATTCGGGTAATCTTTTCTTTGATCCGGATGGTATGGATACTGTGGCACCTTCAGGAAATAGTAATCCATATATTAAACCAGAAACGGATTCAAAATCAAAAATAAATACACCTAAGGCAAGTAACAACTATAAGACAAAGTATTATAGACCTAGTACATCCAAAGGTGCAGCTGGATTTTGGTTTTTCATTATTGGAGCAACTGTTGTTTCTATAGTCGGGGAAATAAATGTTCTGTTGGGATTAATTGCTTTGGGGATATTTGTCTGGCTTTGGATAGTTGTATTTTAAATGAATTGTTATGCATTTAAACTAGGTGCGTATTTATATAGTAACCTTTCGAAAAAAATAATATCGTGATAAAATATAAGATGAGTTCTACTAGAAAAAGGGGCGACGATATATATAGGAATAGTCATTATGGGAGATTATATTCGGAAAGTACAATTCAGTATTTGGAGAGAAGCTTTATTTGAAAAGATGGAAAAATATTTATCTTTATAAAATTATTGGAATTGTAAAGTATTCGAAAAAAATGGTGCGTTTATCAGGTTCTCTTCGGGTATTTTGAGATGAATTTGAGGCACTATAATGAGATTATTGACGAAGCATTGCAAGAACTTATAGATTCATACAAGTTGAATATGATAAATCTGTTGAATTATTATTCTGAAAAATATTATCATTAGCTGGAATGACTGAATATCTGAACAAAGTAATTGGCGAAATATGTAGAAAGTGAATTGATGTATGGGACTTTTTGATAGACTTTTTGGATATAGAAAAGTACAACAGAATACAAAACGGAAAAGTCCTATGAGTACGAAGGACATACCAAAGAATGAAAACGCTATACGATTATTGGAATGCGGAAAGTATATCAATACACTATTGGATGCTGATAGATATATAGCAAGGAGTGAATACTCCAAGCAAATATCCAGATTTTCTTCTGATATTGAATTCTTTTCTGTGTTAAAAAAGAGTGGCATGTTTGAAGAGTTTTGCAAGAAGAATATGCTAACTCCCCAAAGGCTTATTGACATCATAGATTCATATGGAAGTATTCAGAAGCTTATTGATGAGCATAATGATAAGTATATATCTGAATCTATGATTAAAGAAAAGGATTACCTTGATAATATTCTGGAAAGCGTGGATCCCAATATAGTCTTGGACGAAGATCAGCGTCGAGTTGTTCTTACAGATGAGGATTATTGTCTTGTGATTGCAGGAGCGGGGGCAGGAAAAACAACAACTATTGCCGCGAAAGTTAAGTATTTGGTGGATAAGAAAGAGATAGATCCTTCTCAGATTCTTGTGGTTTCATTTACCAATAAGGCAGTAAATGAACTTAAGAATCGAATTCAGAAGGATCTGGATATTTCTTGTCCGATAGCAACTTTCCATTCTACTGGCAATGCGATTATTCATATAAATAGCCCTGATGAAAAACTTAATATAGTTGATCAGTCCAAGCTATATTTCATTATTCGTGATTATTTCCGTAATTCTATTATGAAAAATGAAAGTGCAGTAAATAATCTCATTATGTTTTTTGCTTCTTATTTTGATGCACCTTATGAGGGATCGGATCTGAACGGTTTCTTCAATAATATTGCGAAAGCAAATTTCTCAACAATGCGTAGTGATTTGGAAGATTTTAAACGTGAGGTTATTGATGCCCGTACAAAGAAGACGGTAACAATTCAGAATGAAGTACTCAGATCATATCAAGAAGTTGAGATAGCTAATTTCTTGTATCTCAACAATATTGATTACGAATATGAGCCGATTTACAAGTATGATATTGAATTTTCACGTAAACCTTATACTCCTGACTTTATAATATATCAGGGTGAGAAGTGTGCTTATCTGGAGCATTTTGGAATAACTGAATCAGGAGAGAATGATAGATTCACACCGGAGGAGCTTGAGAAATATAAGAAAGCAGTAAGAGACAAGTGCGTTCTTCATAAGGAGCACGGTACGACACTGATATATACATTCTCCGTATATAATGATGGACGCTCGTTGTTAGATCATCTGAAAGAGAATCTTGAAGCGAAAGGCTTTGAATTGATACCGAGGTCTAACAAAGAAGTTATGGAGATGCTTGTCGCTGGCGAAGAGAATAGGTATATCCGGAAACTGATTAATCTCATTTGTCGTTTTATCTCAAATTTCAAGGTTAATGCATATCAGGCGGATGATTTTAACAGGATGTATCATTCTACTCAGAATGTGAGAAGTCGACTGTTTTTAAGTATCTGCAACGATTGTTATCTGGA
Source organism: Eubacterium sp. (assembly GCA_024696635.1). Taxonomy (GTDB): domain Bacteria; phylum Bacillota; class Clostridia; order Lachnospirales; family Lachnospiraceae; genus Eubacterium_Q. The sequence continues at coordinate 3,254 of JAILGP010000166.1, forward strand.
ATATGAGCGTTGGTTGAATGAAAATAAAGCTGTTGATTTTGAGGATATGATTAACGAGTCTGCACGTCTTCTTCGCGAAGTGAAAGAGATGAAGAAAAAGTTGGATTTTAAATATATAATCGTTGATGAGTATCAGGATATTTCTAGACAGAGATTTGATCTCACAAAGGAACTATCTGAGATAACAGATGCTAAGATTATTGCGGTAGGAGATGACTGGCAGTCGATTTATGCATTTAGCGGATCTGACATAACACTGTTTACAAAGTTTGAAGAGAAAATGGGATATGCGAAGATGCTGAAGATTGTGAGAACATATCGAAATTCTCAGGAAGTGATTGATATAGCCGGAAACTTCATTCAGAGGAACAAAGAGCAGATTAGTAAAGAGCTTATTTCACTCAAGCATATAGAGAATCCAGTTCTTATCTATACCTATGATGGTGTGAGAAAAGCTTATAATGGAAATAGAAAGAGCGGTGGAAATTACGAAATGGCCCGGGCTATTGAGACTATATTGATGGATCTGTTGAATTATAAGAAAGCAGAAGGAAAAGAACCAGGATCAATTCTTTTGTTGGGCAGATATGGGTTTGATGGGGACCATTTAGAAAGAACAGGACTCTTTGAATATATCAACCGTACAAATAAAGTCAGAAGTGTAAAGTATCCTAAACTTGATATCACTTTTATGACAGCACATTCTTCAAAAGGACTTGGTTATGATGATGTAATTGTCATAAACGGAAAAAATGAAACATATGGATTTCCAACAAAGGTTGAAGATGATCCTGTGCTTTCATTTGTTATAAAAGGAAATCGGTCTATAGATTATGCAGAAGAACGAAGACTTTTTTATGTTGCGATGACTAGGACTAAAAATAGGGTTTTTTTTGTGGCGCCAGAAGCTAATCCCTCTGAGTTTTTGCTTGAGTTAAAACAGTCATATGAAAATGTAAAACTTCTTGGCAAATGGAATGAAGAGGACCCGGTCAGCATAGCCAAGAAACCATGTCCGTTGTGTGGATATCCGATGCAATTTAAGTATAAGAAATCATATGGTCTTAGACTGTATATTTGCACAAATGAGCCGGAAATCTGTGGTTTCATGACTAACAATTATCAAGCTGGAAAACTTTCTATCCAGAAGTGTGATAAGTGCCGGGATGGATATTTGATTGTTAAGCAAGGGCGTGATAAGGATTTTTTCCTTGGTTGTACAAATTATAAACAAAATGGAACCGGGTGTAGCCGGATGATAAGCAAGCAGAATTATTATTCGCAGATGGGATATAATATTGAAGCCCCTGCAACTGAGCATTTGATGAAATACACAACCAACATATCCAGTGTTGTGAATGATACAAAGAATGATGAAACGGTAGATAAAAGTATTCATGAATCTGTCATAAAAGAAAATCAAGGAACAACAGCCATACAAGAAGATGTTAATTGGAATGCCAAGGATGATGATTATATTGAGATAATCAGAGCCGAAGTAAATCCTGTTTTCTATGGTGAACTAGATTTGAATGATGTTGTATTCAATATAGTTAAAGCTTTGCAAAATGTTAGTAGAATTAAATTCTATGGGATGATAGTTTTTTGTGAAGTTTTATGTGGCACTGAGGACAAAAGAATCCAGGATAATAAGTTGAATAAGATTCCGGAGTATGGAATCTATAAGAATCTTTCGGCTGACATAATAAGGACTGCGGTAGACTGGATGATTTCGGAACACTATATTCTTAAAACTAAAGGGAAGTATCCGGTGCTGCATTCAACATATGAGGGATTACATTATTCAGAAAGTATTACAGAGGAAAAACTAAATAACCTGAAGAGAAAAATGGAAGAAATTGAAATGCCATTTGATAAGGAACACAGTTTGGCATTAAGTATGGATACAAAAGAAGCATTAAAAGTTTATTTTGGTTATGATTCATACAAACCAGGTCAGGAAGAAATTATTGATTCAATTCTTGATGGAAAAGATGTATTTGCAATTATGCCAACAGGATCCGGTAAGTCAATTTGTTATCAGCTTCCTGCATTACTCTTGACTGGTATTACAATTGTTATTTCGCCGCTTATATCACTCGTGCAGGATCAGGTAAAGGCATTGAATGAGGTTGGAATTAAGGCGGGATATATTAATTCTTCTTTGACAGAATCACAGAGATCTACGGTGTATGCCAAAGTACTTGAGGGTGCTTATAAGATCTTGTATGTTACACCTGAACGTCTAGAAAAATATGAGTTTATGAATTTTGCCAGCAATGTTGGTATATCAATGGTGACGGTTGATGAGGCTCATTGTATTTCGCAATTGGGACAGGATTTTAGACCAAGCTATCTTAAAATTGTGGATTTCATAGATAGTCTTGGTAAGAGACCAATAGTAAGTGCATTTACCGCTACTGCTACAGAAGAAGTTAAAAATGACGTTTCTTGTTCCCTTAAACTAAGGGATCCAAAGATTGTAGTGACCGGTTTTGATCGTGAAAATTTGTATTTTGATGTGGAGACAATCAATAAGAAGGATGATTATGTCCTAGAGTATATCAAGAATCATCCAGATGACAGCGGTATCATATACTGTGCTACAAGAAAAAATGTTGATACAATGTATGAGGTTCTTTCAAATGCTGGGGTTAAGGTGACAAGATATCATGCTGGAATGAACAATGAAGAAAGAAAAGATAGTCAAAATGATTTTATATATGATAGAACTAATGTGATTATAGCTACGAATGCATTTGGTATGGGTATTGATAAATCCAATGTTCGATATGTTATTCATTACAACATGCCACAGAGCATGGAAAATTATTATCAGGAAGCTGGACGTGCGGGAAGAGACGGTGAACTTTCGTGGTGCATCCTGTTGTTTTCTGAGCAGGATATCATGTTAAATAAAATAATTCTAGATCATAAGGATTTTACAGATGTTCCTTATGAAGATATTGAGCTGCTTAGACAACGAGATTATAAAAGACTTCAGATTATGGAGGGGTATTGTAGAACATCCGGGTGTTTTCGAAACTATATACTTGAATATTTTGGAGAAAAACGTAATGAGCCATGCAATAGCTGCGGGAATTGTCATAGAGAGTTTATGGAGATTGATATGACTGAGGATGCAAAACAAGTCATAAACTGTGTATGGGAAACAAAGGGCAGATATGGAATTAATATTATCATCGGAACGCTTATGGGTGCAAATAGAGATAGATTAAAGGAACTTGGAACTAATGAATACACGACATATGGTGTATTAAAGAAACGGTCTGAATTGGAGTTGAGGTTACTTATCAGACAGTTGCTTTTGGATGGATATCTTTATCAAACCGCCGATAAATATAGTATGTTACGTTTAGGGAATATAGAGCCTCTGAAGGAAGCTGGATCACATGTTTTGATAAGAACATATAAGAACAAAAAACTTGAGAAGAAGACAAGAAATTGCAGAAGTAAAAGTACAGATTCTCTTACTAAAGAAGAAAATGAATTGTTTGAAATTCTTCGTCAATTAAGACTATGTATTGCTAGGGAAGAAGAATTACCTCCGTATATAGTTTTTAGTGATAAAACACTTATAGATATGAGCGTTAAGGCTCCTCATGACAAATCGTCTATGCTTGGAGTATCAGGAGTAGGAGAAGTTAAGTATGAAAAGTATGGTGAGAGATTTATCGAGGCTATAACAGCTTTTAAAGATGAGAATCCTGAATCAGTTGCAAGTTTCAAGGATAAGAATCTTGAATCAGTGGCAAGTTTCAAGGATAAGAATCCAGAATCAGTTACAAATTTCAAGGATGATGACGATGCTATAGGTGAATTTGAAAAATTCTCAGGGAAGCATAAGAGCAGAAAGAGACCATTTTATCTTAATCCTGAGGATGAAAAAAAGTTTGAATATCGTGAGATGTATTTTTTGGGTGAGATAAGGGATGAATTGAACAGGGTTTCATCCGGAAATAATACTAAATCTATATTTCGAATGGATATTTATAGATTTCTCATGGAGAAAGGATATGTAGAAGAACGGAATATCAATGGTAAATATGTACATGTTCCGACAGATGTAGGGCAAACCAAGGGAATCATTATTGTTGAACAGACAAGCCAAAATGGTACTGTTTATACAGTAATGAAGTATCCAATTTTAGTTCAGAAAGAAATTGTCGAACATTATATAGAAATCCGAAATCAGATTGTTGCTGAAAATGATGAAGAATATGTGACAGATAATACAATTTTTAATCGAGCTGTATATAATAGTAAGATAAACAGGCCTTCCGGAGCAGGGGCATCTTGGTCAGAAGAAGAGGATAAGCGGCTTGATGATGAGTTTAGTGCTGGTATGAAGATTTCTGAGATGGCAAAAATTCATGACCGGACTAATGGGGCAATCCGTTCAAGACTTAGGAAACATGGGCTGATAGAGTGAGTATTAGGACGGTGAGTCTATGAATGAAAAATTGTATAAAATTACGATGAATATAAAAATTATTAAAGATAGCATTTGTCGGATATAATATCATTCTTTGAAGCTACAATTTTTATAGAGATTGGCTATGTAGGCTTATGCAATCTTTAACTGGTGTTGAAGTTAATATAATATGTTTATAAAATATCTTTTGGAAAAACACTTTTGTTGATTTGAATGACATAGTTTTACAAGAATATAATATATTGGTATTGATATGAAAGAAGATATAATCAGTACAATTGAAGAATACAAAAACACTCTCGATATAGAAGGGTTCTCAACCATGATGAAGAACCCTTCTTTCTGTTACAAATTTTACTGGTTAGAAGCTATTGTTATCTTGATTTCGGAAGGAACAACCCAGACTACATTTAATGACATTATAGATGAAATGATAGTAAACGCTTGGTATTCAGTTACGGAATTTCACGTTCATCTAAGTGGGATTGTTTCTGGTCAGGTGCGTGACGGTTTGGAAAGAGCCGTCCTAAAGCTTCAAAGTATAAGTGGTTTAAAATCAAATTCCTCAAAGATGGAAATAAAGGAAGTTATAAAGTTACATGATAATGAATTAGTATCGGAGAAGAAGCAGCTTACAAATATGGTTCCTTATCGTGCTCTTGCAGGGTTCTTTGTAAATCATAATTATTCTGTTAATTGGGATAGTACAGTAAGGTTGGTGGAGTATATTCAGGCATTTGATAAGGAATATGCAAGGCTTCCTTATGTATTTGGAACAAGTCCAAATCTTAAGAAGGAAGTTATATTTAATCCTGACTGGATAAAGATGATTCAGGATAATACTGTTTCCATTCTTGGATGGATTCAGTATGAAAAGATTAAGTGGTTACAGAATAACAATCCTGAAGTACCAGGGCTCGTTTATAAGTTGGCGCCTCTTGATGAAAAGATGAGAAAGCTTGGAGCGGTTCGTAATCTATGGGAAGGTATTATGTCTGACAATATCATTAGAGATGTTTTTACAGGTGAAAGTCTAAATGATGTCAAATACGAGATTGATCATTTTGTTCCGTGGTCATTTGTGATGAATGATGAACTCTGGAATCTTATGCCTATGCTATCAAGTCTTAATTCTAGCAAGAGTAATAAGCTTCCAAAGTGGGATCCATTTTTCAAAGTATTTATGAATAATCAGTATGTCATGTATCAAGCTATACAGAGTAAAGAAACAATTCATAGATTATATGAAAAGTGTTATAAGGATAATCTTCATTCTCTGTGGGCTAATCAGGAACTTTATATTCCAGGGAATGATAAAGAAACATTTGCTAATATATTGGAGAAGAATATGAGACCAGTTTATGACTCTGCAAAAAGGCAAGGATATCAGACGTGGGAGATATAGTTATTGTTGGTATTAAGTTATATTATGGAGGTCACCAATGAAAAACCAATACGTAGCTGACGTTGGTGATTTTGGTAAATATGCATTACTAAAATACCTTGAAGATTCTGGAATCAAACTAGGAATAAACTGGTATCTCATAGAAGATGATGATACTAATGATGGTCAGATTGTGGCTTATCTTGAGAATTAAAAGCATTAAGTTACGAATCGGGGGATATGCTTATGCTTGCATATAATAAAAAATATGTTGATTTTTGTAATGATATAAATAGGGGCCAGATTGTTTCTGAGATTCAGGATGCTTTGCAGAGGGGATTTTCAGAAAGTGAGAAGAAAGCATTTAGAGTTTCGCTTAGTGCGGTTAAGAATGCGCTTTCTAATGTTCAGATTCCTGATGAGGCTCAGGTTGGTCTGGAACTTAGGGTTCCACTTACCAATAAGCGAATAGATTTTATTATTGCTGGAGAAGATGATAAGAATCAGAAAAATGTTATCATAGTGGAGCTTAAACAGTGGGAGAAGGTTAAGCATACAGATATGAGTGATATTGTTCTGCTTGGCATGGATGAAAGGGTTCACCCCTCTTGGCAGGCTTATTCTTATGGAACAACTATTACTAATTTCAATGAATATGTGGAAGAGAATCCAATCAATCTTTATACATGTTGTTTTCTGCATGATTATAGAACAGAGTATAGTGATGAAATAAAGAACGAGGTTTATTCTGAAGGCCTTTATAAATCACCTGCATTTATTGATGATGAATGGGTAAAATTTGCTAAGTTTATCGGATCAAAGATTATAAATCCACCTAAGGAAAATATATTATATAAGTTAGTTAATGGAAGAATTAAACCTTCTAAGTTTCTTATTGATTGTTTATCGGATTCTTTGACTGGTAACAGTAAGATAGAGCTGATTGGTCAGCAGAGAATTGCATTTTCTAATCTGAAAAGAGAAATTGAGACAGCCTTAAAAACCAGAGACCGCAAGGTTATTATTGTTAAAGGTGGAGCAGGAACTGGGAAGTCTCTTATAGCAATGCATCTTTTGGGAGCCTTGCATGAAAAGGGTAAGACTGCATTTTATGTTGCTAAGAGCAGTTATATAAAGGAGTCTTATTTTAAGATGCTTACCAGAGATATACCTGATTACAAGGTCCTTAGGGCTTTGTTCAGGGGTTCGGGTGATTTTCATAAAGAACAGTTTAATGGTGATAAGCAGTTTGACTGTTTGATCGTTGATGAAGCCCACAGACTGACACAAAAGACCAAGGTTTCATTTATGTATTATGGTGAGAATCAGATTCAGGAAATTATCCATGCATCGATTGTTTCTGTTTTCTTTATAGATGAGACCCAGCAGATTGATATTAAGGATTTTGGAACTGTAGAGAATATTAAGAAGGCTGCTATAGCTGAAAATGCTACTGTAATCGAAGATGATAAATATGTTTTGAAGTCTCAGTTTCGCTGTAATGGATCTGATGAATATATAAATTGGGTTGAGAGCATTCTTTACAACAAGAAGATAGAACCAATGACTGAGATAATGGATTATGATATACGCTTATTTGATAGTCTTCCTCAGATGCATGAAGCAATAAAAAAGAAGAATAATGAAACTAAGAATGCCTGTAGGATGTTGAGTGGAGATGTATTTCCATGGCTCAGTATGAATGATAAATCCAGAATAGATATTGTTCTTGATGGCTTTGTAGCACAGTGGAATAAATCCAAGGCATTTGCCGTTGATCCGAATTCTATAGATGAGGTTGGATGTATTCACACATCCCAGGGAATGGAATTTGAGTATGTAGGGCTTATTGTTGGAAATGATATTCTATATAAAGATGGTAAAGTGGAAACAGATTATACCATGCATCCACCAGGCTCAGGAGAGTTCAGAAGACCACATCAAAGAAAGCCAAAGCGTGAGGATGCTCCAATACTTGATAGGCTTATACGTAATACATATAAGGTTTTATTTACCAGAGGGCAGAAGGGTCTTTATTTATATGTCATGGATCCTAAGCTTAGGGAATATCTGAGGACTGAGATAGAACGTTTGAGAAAGACGCAGGAAAGACTTAAGGCTTATGCTGATAAGATTTCAGGAACAAAATAACTATTATTTGAAATATTCTATTTCTAAATATTTGATGGTTAAGACTTTAGGTTACTAAAAGACCATACATGATAGAGTTTAAAAATATAAGGATTATTGTAAATTATGAATTATAATTATGAAAAGGAAAGACAGGAAGCTATATATGCAGGCAATAGGGCACTTAGAAGCTTGCGCATTGCTCAAAAAGATTTAAATAGTGCCAGAGGTTGGGGTATCTATGATATGCTTGGTGGTGGTTTAATTTCTAGTCTGATCAAGCATTCAAAGATGAATGACGCACAGTCACATATGCAACAAGCAAAGTATGATCTTGATTCATTCAGTAGAGAATTGTCTGATGTTTCCGCATATATTGATTTAAGTTTTAATGTTTCGGATTTTCTGAGTTTTGCGGACTTTTTCTTTGATGGATTTCTAGCAGATTGGTTTATGCAAGATAGAATAAATACTGCTAGAGCTCAGGTTGATGACGCCATTAGAAGAGTGGAATATATTTTACAAAGATTATAAGTATGATTCAATTGGGGGATAATATGCAAGAAAAAGAATATATAGTCCAGCAGGCTGAGAATCTATCTTATAGCACTGACTATAGGAATGCCAAGGAAGAGATGAAGAATCTGAGGCAACGGTTAAAGTCCTTACCTAGGTTATCCAAGGAAGAGGATGATAGGTTATGGTCCAGGTTTAATCAGGCTTCTGATCGTTTATTTGATAGTGCCCAGAAGGACTATGAAAATCGTAAGAGAATGCAATCTGATGCTAAGTTTAATAAAGAGGCTTTGATTCGTGAGGCAGAATCTCTCTCTTATAGTAATGATTATAGAAATGCAAAGGATCAGATGAAAAAATTAATGGACCAGTGGAAGTCTATGCCTCGTGCTTCAAGAGAAGATGAAAATGATTTATGGAATAGGTTCAAGGCTGCTTCAGATAGAATTTATAATAATGACAGGATTGCAAGAGAACAGCGTCAGAGAGAATTTTCTGAGGCTAAGAGTAAAAAGGAAAATATTATAAGTCAGATTGAAGGTTTGGTTTATTCTTGTGAAACAAGAGAAGCTGCAGATGCTGTTAAAAGATTATCTGATGAGTTTTATAATGTTGGGTCTGCTGGAAATTATAATGAAGAATTGAAAAGGCGTCTGAAGGATGCAAAAGACCGATTTTATAGTGCAAGAAAACAGGCATCAGATGTAAGGCATAAGGAACATTTGCAAAGACTGCAGGAAACAATTTTTCGTAAAAAAGAACAGCTTAGAAATCTTGAGTCGGCCATTTATAGAAAAGAAGATCAGCTGAGAGAATTATTATCTAGGCCGGAGCCTGGTTACAATAATCCCCATCGTTATGAGATTGCAGCAAGGAGAAATGAAAGAGAGTCTCAGCTTAATAGTGCATTATCGGATATGAAGATTAGAAGACAGGAATTGATTAATACAATATATGAGCTAGAATCTAAAGCTAACAGGGGTTGATTTATAGACTACCCCCAGAAAGGAACATCACATGATAACCACTACAAAAGGGAAACTTAATAACAAATTCACACCGGATTATGTCGTATTTGACCTTGAGACTTCTGGTGTTTATCCTCAGAAGGATCAGATTATAGAAATTGCTGCTCTTAAGGTCAGGGATCATAAGGTGGTGGATGAGTTCAGCACCCTGGTTAATCCCCAGTGCCATATATCTGAGGCGGCCAGCAATGTAAATGGTATCTATGATCACATGGTCAAGGATGCTCCTCTTATTTCCGAGGCCCTTCCTAAGTTTATTGAATTTATCGAGGACCTGCCTCTTCTGGGCCACAATATCCATGTTTTCGATATGAAGTTTATTTATAGGGATTGTCAGGAATATCTGGATGGGGTTCCGGATAATGATTATATTGATACACTTCCTCTGGCCCGTAAATCTCTGCCGGAAATGGCCCATCACAGGATGACAGACCTTGCCCGGCATTATGATATATCTATTGATGGGGCTCATAGGGCTCTCAAGGATTGTTACATGACCCAGGAGGTTTATGAGCATTTTGAAGAGGAAATGAAATTACTGGAGGAAGGTAAGAAAGAACTTCCTGTTTGCCCCAAATGTGGTAAGAAGATGATCCTCCGTATGAGTGACTTCGGAGAATTCTGGGGCTGTAATGGTTATCCTCGCTGTAGGTATACCATGAAAAAATAATGTTATTATTATACTAACGGTATACATGCTATTAGCTGTAAGTATTTTTATTGTCGGCATATATAACATTTGCAGATATATTTTCAAATCTATTTTCGTCCATAAGCCTGATAGAAGACGGCCTTGGCTGCGTACATAGCTACATCAGCTTCATTTATCAGCTTCTCTGCTATCAGCTGTGGATAATCTGATGCAAGAGCGTAGCCTATTGATAGGTGAAGCTCTTTTACTTTTTTACCATGCCATTTGTTTGTTTTCTCAAACAGAGCGTCGTTTAATCTGGAAGCTCCCACCTTGTCTGTGTTGGCCAGTACTATGAATTCATCGCCGCCTGTTCGATAACATTTTCCAAGGTCCCCAACTGCCTCTTCTATACAACGTGCGGCCCCGATTATAAGCTCGTCCCCCGCTTCGTGTCCCAGGGTGTCATTTACCTTCTTGAGTCCATTTATGTCTATGGAAAATGCAACGAAATCCGATGGCAGTTTATCCATGGCGTTGTATTCATTCAGGGCCTGTGAGTAGGCGTGGCGGCTGAGTATTCCGGTCAGGGCGTCGGTGTTGATCTTGATCAGCTGCTCTGTCAGGTAATCGTCAGTTTCCATCTGTGTATATTCGGTAACGTGGATAAAGAGCAGTGCCATTGCTATGGTGACACCTATGTAAAGGGTCCTGATTCCCGTTGACACAAGCTCCTGCATGCCTATGGAGGTCAGCACCAGTACCAGGATTGAATAGAGAGACACCTGATTTTGTTTACGGTACTTTCTTCCATATATAATAAACTGTATTGCCACGGTGAATATTATCATGATTGCGACAACGAGATATCCTCCGTAGAGAGGCCCGGCTTCGTATGTATTTTCGGGTGTGATATAGAATATCCATCCATTGAAAACCGATATAATCTGGAATACGGTGTTAAATGTTATTGCACCGGTGATTACATAGCTTAATTTGTTTTTGACCTTCATCTGTTTTACCAAAAGGACACTTACCATAGGGGTGAGTGTGTAGTCGGCGCATTTGACGATCTTCAGTAGAGTCATCATATTGTCGCTTTCTCCATTTAGCAAAAGACCAGCCCATTCGGCAAGCTCTGCGAGGCCAATCAGCAGATAGGTTATGTAGAATAGTCTCTTTTCTTTTGTTGGAATTCTGGCATTTTCATGAATCAATATGCTTAATATAACAAGTGTAATCCAGGACAGGACACATATTGAATTATAATAATCATTCAATTGCATTTCCTCCTTAGTTTCTGTGATTATAATAACACTTGAAGCCCAAGTCGTAAATTAGAAATGTAATTTTCAAATATAGGTAAATGGTTTATAATAATTCATATGTTTGATAGGCTTTAAGCATGTGGAGGGGCGGCGAGAGCTTTATTTTTATGGGATGAAAAATCGAATAATATCCTGATTCAGATGGTGGATGATTGCTGGTTAGAGGAGGTTGCTGGCTGGTGATTGTTGTGATAGATGGTTGTTGGGAGGTAGTATATGTCAGATATTAGTTACGAAGCAATATTACAAAAAGCGAAGGAAGAGCTGGATTTTATATTCCAGGTTTGTGATACCATTCAGGCTGCTGGATATGGGATTGATGATGAAAATTCAGTAGACCTTAAGGATGCATTTCTTGTGGAGATACATAGGTTCCTTATGTACCTTTCGGCTTCTGATGGAAAGGTTGTTACAGCGGAGAAGAATTTTATGAATGACCTGATCACCTGGAAGGGTCTTACGGGAAAGGGGTATTCCAATAAGGACTATGCCAATATAATTCAGAATACAAATACCTACAGCGAAAGCTATGAGGATACCCTTCCTCTTACCATGCTGGTATTTGCACAGTTTGATTTTGATATGGGTCATAGCGGAGCTCCTATTGATGAGGATTTTCCTTATGTTCTTCCTGTTGTTATGGAGTTTTATAAGACAATTGGTCTCCTTATGATATCTGTTGATAATGATGTGGCAGATCAGGAGCTTGCAGATCTTGAAACCTATATCAATAAAAAGGTTGAGATAATCCATGACCTTGTGGACAGGGCTGAGGAAGAGATTCAGAGGCAGCAGGCGGAGGCAGAAGTGGCAAGTCGTGGTTCGGGCCAGTCTGATGACGGTTCAGATGGAGATTCTGAGGGGGAGTCAGACGGGGATTTTGGAGATGAATCGGGTATGGATTCTGATGATGGCTTTGGAAATATTTTGGGTGATGATGAGGAGCCTGGATTTGTAAGGCCGAAGAATTAAGCTGGTGATTCATATACTATCGATATAAATTTGCCAAGTCCATAGTATGTTACGGACTTGGTAAGCAGGATAAAGTATAGCCTAGCCTGGAAATTTGAAAACAATTAACATTTTGGGAGTAGTTTTTTATCATGAAAAGCTTGAAAAAACATTTGAGCAAACCATATCTTTTGATCATAGTTTTAGTGCTTGCTATTGTGGCAAGCTTCTTCGATTATTACCATGACGATTATCATTATAAAT
>JAILGP010000184.1 GCA_024696635.1 Eubacterium sp.
GATTTATAATAGGCCTTATTAATTTATATTATAAAATTGCATTATAAAATTTTATTACATTATAAAATCGCATTATAAAATTTTATTATAATTATTATAAAAGGAAGCTTTTATGACTACCAGTTCAAAAAATAGAAATCGTGCCACTTCAAGAATCATAAAAAAACATAACCCAATCAAGGTAATGTGTTCAGTGGCAGCCTGCAGACTGACAAGATTCGGCCTCAGAGTTCTCCATCGTGGAGGTACAACTCTTCCAGGACGTTCTGCCATGTTCTTTGATAAAGATATATTAGAGGTTGTTTCCAGAGGAATGGAAATAGTCGTTGTCACAGGTACCAACGGCAAAACCACCACCTGCAGCATGTTAAGAAACGCTCTTCAGGAGGCTGGAATAGAACCCCTTTCCAATATTTCCGGTGCAAATCTTCTGACAGGTATTACCGCAGAGTTTACTGCCTCCGCTTCCCTTACAGGAAAGCCACATAAAAGATTTGCCATAGTTGAATGTGATGAAGGAGCACTTAAAAAGGTAGTTCCTCTTATAAGACCTAAAGTAATAGTAGTAACTAACCTCTTTAGAGATCAGCTGGACAGATATGGCGAGGTTATGCATACACTTGAAGAGATTCGTACTGGTATCAAGCTGGTTCCTGAAACAACCCTTTGCCTCAATGCAGACTGCTCTCTTACTGCTTCACTGGCAGGTATAGATGAAGCACTTCCTAATCCTGTATATTATTATGGAATAGAAGGGTCGGCTGCCCAGGGCAAGTTAAATGTAAGCGAAAACGAGCTATCAGACGCTAAGTACTGTATTAAATGTGGAAATGAGTATTCCTATGATTATCATACCTACGCTCACCTAGGTGGCTATGTGTGTCCTAAATGTGGCTACAAGCGAATGATTCCCAATCTGCAGGTAGAATCTATAGATAAAATGAATTCTCAGGGAAGCGATATAAAAGTAAGCTTCAATAATATAGACCGTCCATCTACTCCAAATAAAAGAAGCAGCGAAACAAAGAAAATCCATGTGGGTCTTCCCGCATTATATAATATCTATAATTCCATAGCGGCAATAGGAGCCTTCGAAGCAGCGGGCTGGAAAAGAACATCTATCACCCAGTCTCTTGCAAATATCAGCTCCAGCTTTGGCCGTATGGAAAGCTTCAATTATAATAATGTAGATATACAAATGATTCTGGTAAAGAATCCGGCTGGCTGCAACCAGTCCCTTACATATCTTTCTTCATTAGATGAGGACTATGTAGCTGTTTTCTGTCTAAATGATAAAACAGCCGATGGACATGATATATCCTGGATATGGGATGCAGAACATGAAAAGGTAGCACAGGATCCTCATTGTAAATTTATTTATATCTCAGGAACAAGAGCCGGGGATATGAGTATAAGACTTAAATATGCAGGAGCTTCCACACAAAGGTTAATTATAATAGAAGACAATAAGGAGCTTCTGGAGAAGATGACTTCCCACTCTCTCCCTGTTTACGTTCTTCCTAACTATACCTCCATGCTCAGCCTTAGAGCTGTAGTGGGAGCAGCTACTGGAAAAAAAGAATTTTGGAAAGATCAGAAATAAGTCAGAAAAGAGATCAGAAATAATGACAGCAGTCAATTCTTTATCAAATAGAATAATTAAAATAGCCCACCTCTACCCTGAGGTTCTAAATCTTTATGGCGACAGAGGAAATATACTCTGTATGAAGAAAAGACTCGAATGGAGAAATATAGAGTGTTCCATAACAGAAATCAAACTAGGAGATAATTCCAGCCTTTCTGATTATGATATATTCTTCATTGGTGGAGGACAGGATTTTGAACAGGAGGTTCTCCTATCCGACCTTAAAGCCGGAAAAGGAGCCAGCATCAAGTCAGCCATAGAATCAGGCAAGACATTTTTATGTATCTGCGGTGGCTACCAGATGATGGGACATTACTACCAGACAAAAGAAGGAGAGAAAATGCAATTTCTCGGTGCAGTTGATCTCCATACAATAGGTGGTGATGTCAGAATGATAGGTAACTACGCTTTTCGCGCCAGCAAGGAATGTGGCGCAAGCGATATTGTAGGTTTTGAAAATCATAGTGGTCGTACATATCTAGGTAAGGGAATATCTCCACTTGGAACCATGCTTATGGGTTATGGCAACAATGGAGAGGATAAGACCGAAGGAGTTCATTATAAAAATCTTTATGGAAGCTATAGCCACGGCCCTATCCTACCAAAAAATCCTGAATTTACAGACCACCTGCTTAAAGTAACACTAGAAACAAAATATGGAAGTTCAGATTTGCTTCCACTGGATGATACATTTGAAAAGCAAGCTCATGACAATATATTACAAAAGGTACTCAGCAACACTATGAGCCAAGATTAGAGAAAAGAGGGCATAACCTATGCTTAAACAAAAAATTCTCATCGTAGATGACGATGAAAACATTGCTGAACTTATATCCTTATATCTTGAGAAAGAACAATTCGATACCGAAATGGCATATTCAGGTGAAGAGGCTCTTACAATTATTGAAGCCTACAATCCCGATCTTCTTTTGTTGGACATCATGCTTCCAGGCATAGATGGCTATGAAGTATGCCAACAGGTTCGTAAAACCAGAGATATTCCTATTATAATGCTTTCCGCAAAGGGCGAGGTATTTGACAAGGTTCTGGGACTTAAGATGGGAGCAGATGATTATATTGTAAAGCCTTTTGATTCCAAGGAACTGGTTGCCCGTGTAAGCGCCGTTCTGAGAAGATCAGGCTCTTCCAAATCTGAAGAACCTTCCATCAGCACCACTATTGATAGTAAACACACAGGTGAATTTATCGAATACGACCAGCTGATCGTTAATATCTCCAATTATACGGTTAATTATAATGGAGAGGATATTGAAATGCCTCCTAAGGAATTAGAGCTTCTCTATTTTCTGGCCAGCCATCCCAACCATGTATTTACACGTGATCAATTGCTGAATCAACTATGGGGCTATGACTTCATAGGTGACTCCAGAACTGTTGACGTTCATATCAAACGTCTCAGGGAAAAGCTTAGTGGCAAACATAATTGGGCCATACAGACAGTTTATCGTATCGGATATAAATTCGAGGTAAAATAATATGCAACGTTCCGCTTTAGACAGGATCTATTTGGCATTCCTGATTATTCTTATCGTGTCATTTGGATTCCTTATCTTTTTCATATCCTTCTTTACCAGAAGGTCACTTATTACTGAAAAAACAAACACACTTACAAACGAAGCCAATCTTATAGCAACCCAGGTTCTTACCTCTTATATGAATGGAGCACTGGACGCTAAGGATTTGGCCAATGTTTTCAATGTATATTCCGGTACACTGGAAGCAGATATATGGTATATAAACGATCAGGGCAGGCTTATAGCAACCTCCGGTTATTTTAATGAGAACCTGCAAGAAGCTTCAAGTACATCAGCAACTGCGAATAAGACAAATGTTGCTGTCATCAAAAAGCTACCTAATACCATATATAGTCTTGACCCTAAATATGACTTAAGTCAAAATAACTATATGGTTTCTGATTTCTTTGGGGTTTATAGTGATAAAGTCATTTCCGTAAATACACCCATATATTTAAATCAATATAATTATCAGACTAAAAGCTTAACAAAGATTCCTTGTGGAGCTCTTATAATTCATACAACTACTGATGATATCAATTCTATGATGGCGAGTATATACAGCATAAGCTTCATACCATGTCTGGTTATCATCATAATTGCATTTCTCCTTCTGCAGATAGTCTCCATCAAAATCATAAGACCTATAAAGAGACTTGCCGAAGTTGCAAATGATTATTCTATGGGAGACTTTGATACTGAAATAGGTATCACTTCAAAGGATGAGATTGGTCAGCTTGCCGAATCCATGGAATATATGGCTTCTGAGCTTTCCAAGCTTGAGGAATACAGACACGAGTTTATTTCCAATATATCTCACGATTTCCGAAGTCCTCTTACCTCTATCAAGGGATATGTAACAGCTCTTCAGGATGGAACCATACCACCCGAAAAACAGGACAGATATCTTGGAATCGTTTTAGATGAGACAAATCGTCTGACTAAGCTTACCCAGGGACTTCTGGACCTTAACCGTCTTGAAATTTATGGACCATATCTTAAGCTTACAGATTTTGATTTTATAGATATAGTAAGAAGCTCACTTAATACATTTGAAATTAAATGTATAGATAAAAATGTAGCTATCTATCTCAATAATCATGCTGAAGCAACCATAGTTACTGCAGATAAAACTAAGATTCAACAGGTTGTTTATAACCTTCTGGACAACGCCCTTAAGTTCACTCCTTCAGGCAACAATATATATATAAATATTGTTGAACAGGGCGAAAAGCTTAAAATCTCCATTAAGGATGAAGGTATAGGAATGAGCGAAGAAACCCAGAAGAAAATATGGACCAGATTTTATAAGGATGATACAAGCCGCGGAAAGGATAAGGCAGGCACCGGACTTGGACTTGCCATCACCAAGGAAATCATCAAGGCACATAATGAAATTATTGCAGTTTCAAGTACAGAAGGTCAGGGATCCGAATTCGTGTTCACACTTCAAAAGGCTGCTAAGGATGCAACTCATTCTGGAGAAACACAGATACTTGTTAATCCAAAGGCATAATTTGATACATCAAAGGCATCAAGGCATGTCATAACATATAATAATATGAATCGAGGTAAATTATGAGAAAGCAAATACTAAATTTACTGGAAACAAACAGCAAGCTAAGCCCCGCTGAAATTGCCGCCATGATTGGAAGCGACGAAGTAAGCGTGGCAAATGAAATAAAGGCCATGGAGGAGGAAAAAATCATCTGTGGTTATCACACTCTGATTGATTGGGAAAAGGTAGAAAGCGACAAGGTTACTGCACTTATAGGTCTTAAGATATCCCCTGTAAGAGGAGAAGGCTTCGACCGCATATCCACCCGTATAAGCAAATTCAGCGAAGTAAAATCGGTTTATCTTATGTCAGGCTCCAGCAATGATCTTATGCTTACGATAGAGGGAAACTCTCTTAAGGATATATCCCAATTTGTTTATGAGAAAATTGCACCTATGGACACTGTAGTCTCTACAGCCACCTACTTCGTTTTAAAAAAATATAAGGATCATAAAGTAATCATGACAGATGGTCATGGGGATGATGAAAGAATCCCTGTAATGGCATAGATTCATCACTTTAACAAAGGACAATAATATGAAACCATTAAATACAGTTGTTTCTAATATGAAACCATCGGGAATAAGAAAATTTTTCGATATAGTAAGTGAAATGCCAGATGCCATATCTCTTGGTGTTGGCGAGCCTGACTTTGAAACTCCCTGGCATATAGTTGATGAGGGTATATACTCACTTGAAAGAGGGCGAACCTACTACACCTCCAATTCAGGTCTTATAGAACTAAGAAGAGAAATATGCAATTGGTATCAAAGAAAATATGATGTAAATATGGATCCTGCCACAGAATGTCTTATAACTGTCGGCGGTTCCGAAGGAATAGATCTGGCGATTAGAGCTATTACCAATCCTGGGGATCAGGTTATAGTTCCTGAACCAAGCTACGTATCCTATGTTCCATGTATAAATCTGGCCGGAGCAAGTCCTGTAATCATAAATTTAAAAAATGAGAACAGATTTAAGCTTACTGAAGATGAGCTAAAGAATGCAATTACCGATAAAACCAAGCTTCTGATTTTGTCATACCCTAATAATCCAACAGGAGCAATAATGACAAAAGAAGACCTTATTCCAATTGCAAAGCTCTGTGTAGAAAATGATATATATGTCATCTCTGATGAAATATATTCTGAGCTTACCTATAGTGAAGAGCCACACGTTTCCATAGCATCTCTTCCAGGTATGAAAGAAAGAACTATAGTAATCAATGGTTTTTCCAAAGCCTATGCTATGACAGGCTGGAGACTTGGCTATGCTCTGGCTCCTCACAAGATAGCAGCCTTAATGACCAAGATTCACCAGTTCTGTATTATGTGTGCTCCAACCACTAGCCAATATGCTGCAATCGAGGCCTTAAAGGATGGGGATAAGGATATAGAGGTAATGCGTAAGTCCTATGACGAGAGACGACGTTATCTGATAAAACGTCTTAAGGATATTGGTATGCCAGCATTTGAACCAGAAGGTGCATTTTATATATTCCCAAGTATAAAGAAATTTGGAATGTCCTCCGACCAATTCGCCACCAGGCTTCTGGAAGACCAAAAGCTTGCCGTTGTTCCCGGAAATGCATTCGGCGACTCAGGAGAAGGCTTCATAAGAATCTCCTATGCATATTCCATAGACCAGCTTAGAGAAGCTCTGGATAGAATAGAATTATTTGTATCAGACAAATAAGTAATGATTTATGAAATTATTAAAAATCCATATT
>JAILGP010000186.1 GCA_024696635.1 Eubacterium sp.
AGTTACGAATGGCTAGGGGAAGTCCCCAAATAAGCCGTTTTTATATATTTATCCATATGAATATCCCAAAGAATATCAAAAATATTTGAATATTATTTGTCGTTTGTTTTAATAGTATTACAAATATAATTATACTCTAAAGATAATCATAGGACTGGAGTCGTATCGAAGTGGTCATAACGGGGCGCACTCGAAATGCGTTTGTCCTTCGGGGCACGAGGGTTCGAATCCCTCCGACTCCGTTTATTATTTTTTATTTGAAATAGCATTTATATTTTTGGATTTTTTAAAGCTATTTTTAAGAATTTAGTCAGATTCAGTATTAAATATTTTTAATATTTTAATAATGTATATACTTTGTAGGGATAATTTTAGTAAGGAGTGTTAGCCATGTACAAGATTGTAAAAAAGGAAGAGCTCAATCCTACTGTAACACTTATGGAGGTTGAAGCTCCTATGGTCGCTCGTAAAGCAGAGCCAGGACAGTTTATCATCTTCCGTGCAACTCAGGATGGAGAAAGAATTCCACTTACTATCGCAGGATACGATAGAGAAAAGGGAACAGTAACAATTATTTTTCAGATAGTTGGAGCAGGAACAGAGATACTTAATTCATTTAATGTAGGCGACTACATCTATGATTTTGTTGGACCACTTGGAAATGCTACTGAGGTAGAAGGTCTTAAGAAGGTAGCTGTTGTTGGCGGTGGTGTTGGATGTGCCATTGCTTATCCTGTAGCTAAGAAGCTTCATGATATAGGATGTTCAGTTACTTCTATAGTTGGTTTCAGAAATAAAGATCTTATTATTCTTGAGGATGAGTTTAAGGCTGCATCTGATAATTTCATTCTTATGACAGATGATGGATCTGCTGGTACAAAGGGTGTTGTTACAGCACCACTTGAGGAGCTCATCAAGAATGGTGAAGAGTTCGATGAGGTTATTACTATCGGACCACTTATTATGATGAAGTTCGTAGTACTTACTACAAAGAAGTATGGAGTTAAGACAGTAGTCAGCATGAACCCTATCATGGTTGATGGTACTGGTATGTGTGGATGCTGCCGTCTTACAGTTGGAGGAGAAACAAAGTTTGCCTGTGTTGATGGACCAGACTTTGATGGCTTCCAGGTTGATTTTGATGAGGCTATGGCAAGAGGCTCTGTTTATAAGCCATTTGAGCTTAAGGCAAGAGAAGAAGCCTGCAATATGATAAAGAGTGGCGTGGCCGCTCAGAATAATTAAGGAGGTGTAGAGAGATGCCTAATATGAGAATGGATAAGAATCCTATGCCTTCACAGGATCCTAACGTAAGAAATAAGAATTTCCAAGAGGTTGCTCTTGGATATACAGAGGAGCAGGCAGTAGATGAGGCACAGAGATGTCTTAATTGTAGAAATCATCCTTGTATGGAGGGATGTCCTGTTCAGATTTCAATACCTGAATTTATTCAGAAGATTATAGAGAGAGACTTTGAAGGAGCTTATCAGGTAATAAACCGTTCCAGCTCACTTCCAGCTGTCTGTGGACGTGTATGTCCTCAGGAAAGACAGTGTGAGTCTAAGTGTGTAAGAGGAATTAAGGGTGAGGCTGTTGCCATCGGTCGTCTTGAGAGATTTGTAGCAGACTGGCATAATCAGAATGTTACAGCAGCTCCAGAAAAGCCAGAACCAAATGGTCATAAGTGTGCAGTTATAGGTTGTGGTCCTTCAGGACTTGCGTGTGCATCTGACCTTGCGAAGAAGGGCTATGATGTAACAATCTACGAAGCACTTCATACAGCAGGTGGAGTTCTTGCTTATGGTATTCCTGAATTCCGTCTTCCAAAGGCTATAGTTCAGAAGGAAGTTGATGGTCTTAAGGCTCTTGGCGTTAAGATTGAGACAAATGTTGTAATAGGTAAGTCAATTACTGTTGATGAGCTTTTTGATGAGTTCGGATTTGAAGCTGTATTCATTGGTTCAGGTGCAGGACTTCCAAGATTTATGAATATTCCTGGAGAGAACCTTAACGGTGTTTATTCAGCAAATGAGTTCCTTACAAGAATTAATCTTATGAAGGCATTTAAAGAGAATTCCAATACGCCTATAGAGCATCCTGCTAAGGCTGTTATAGTTGGTGGTGGAAATGTTGCTATGGACGCAGCTCGTTCAGCAAAGCGTCTTGGAGCAGATGTAACAATCGTTTATCGTCGTTCTATGGAAGAGCTCCCGGCCCGTAAAGAAGAGGTTGAGCATGCTATAGAAGAAGGAATTGTATTTAAGCTTCTTAACAATCCTATTGAGGTTGTTGGAGAGGATGGAAGAGTTAAATCAATTCGTTGCCAGGAAATGGAGCTTTCAGAACCTGATGAGTCAGGAAGAAGAAGCCCAATTCCTATTGAAGGAAAGATAAATGAGATTGAGGCAGATTGTTTCATAGTTTCAATTGGAACTTCACCTAATCCACTTATTAAGAGTACAACGGATGGTCTTGATACTAATAGGAGAGGCTGTATAGTAGCTGATGATAATGGCGCTACTTCAAGAGAGGGTGTTTTCGCAGGTGGAGACGCTGTAACGGGAGCAGCTACTGTTATTCTAGCTATGGGAGCAGGTAAGAAAGCTGCTGCTGCCATGGATGAATATATTCAGAATAAATAGATAAAATATGGCAGAGAATAAAAATAAAACTGCAGAAGGAGTAATGAGAGCCGCCAGTATTCTTATTATAATGAATTTCTTGGCCAGTATTCTGGGCTATGCCAGACAGATAATCATATCCAACTCCTTCGGTTTCGGAATAGAATCGGATGCATATTATGCTGCATTTACGATTCCAGATCTAATATATAATGTGCTGGTCGGAGGCGGACTTAGTTCCGCCTTCATTCCAGTTTTCAGTGCATATCTGACACGTAATAAAGAGGATGAGGGCTTCAGAATGGCAAGCACCATCCTTAATATTGTTGCGCTGGTTTCAGGTATTGCTTCTATTGTGGGAATAATATTTGCTCCACAGCTCTTACCCCTTATATGTGATTTCTCAAAGGGCGGTCAGCCTTTCTTTGAGCTTACGGTAAAGCTGACAAGAATCATGTTCTTCCAGAGCTTTTTCATGTGCCTTACGGGAATCTGCATGGGTATTCTACAGGCTTATAAGGATTTTACACCACCTTCTCTTGGTTCAGTTATTTATAATCTTGTGATTATAGTGACTGGTATTATACTTTATAAACTTGGTGCAGGAATAGCCGGATTTTCTATAGGTGTTGTACTTGGTTCTATAGTACATTTTTCTATACAGGTTTATTGCATAAAGAAGAAGGAATTTATATATCATAGGCTCATAGATTTGGATAACCTGGGCGTAAGGCGTTTCTTTAAGCTTTTCTGGCCTATGCTGCTGGGAATATCCGTAAGTCAGATCAATACAATTGTTAATAAATATTTTGGTATGGGTGTTGCGAAGAGTATTCTTTCTGCTATGCAAAATGCTATTTCTATTCAGCAGCTTCCAATCAATATGTTTGGATTTTCAATTGCTATTTCTGTCTTCCCTACCATGGTGGAGCATTTTACGCTTAACAAGCTGACAAGCTATAAAAAGGATCTTTCCATGGCTGTGAGAAATATGGTATTTATTACTTTGCCAGCAACCTTTGGTCTTATCAGTGTCAGAGTACCTCTTATAAGGGCTCTTTATCTGCATGGAAAATTTACAAAGGGTGACCTGGATATTCTTTCTACACTGCTTATATTTTATTGCCTTGGAATTACTGCTTATTGTGTAAGGCAGGTGTTATTGCAGGCTTTTTATTCTCTGCAGATAACCACTATACCGGTTATTATTAACATTATAATACTGCTTTTAAATATTGTTCTTTCTTATATTTTTGTAAGAATATGGGGAGCAAATGGACTTGGACTTGCTTATTCTTTGGCAGGCATTGTAAGTATGACTCTTCTCTTTACGACACTAAGGTTTAAGGTGGGACCAATAAGAGGTAAGGAGATACTTAATTCAGTAATAAGGATATTCCTTGCTTGTATTATCATGTATATAGGAGTTTTCTTTAGCATAAAGCTTCTTGATAAGATATTTCCAATTGAGAGAAAGCTTTATCAGTTTGTAGAGCTTTTCTTGCTTATACTTATAGCAGTCCTGATTTATATGATCGCTGCATATATACTTAAGATTAAAGAGCTTAAGTCAGCAGTTTCCATGGTTCTTAGAAAGTTTTATAAGAAAATCAAAATCACCGGAGATGATGATTATTATAACAATGGTGAGGAGGAATTGGAATTTCCTGAAATCCTTCGTAAGAATTTGGAGGAGAAGAAGAAAAAGGATGCTGAGAAGCTGGCTGGTATAATTGATGATGAGCCAGAAGAAATAGAATCAGAAGAAATAGAATCAGAAGAAATAGAATCAGAAAATATAGAGTCAGAAGAAATAGAATCAGAAGAAATAGAATCAGAAGAAATAGAATCAGAAAATATAGAGTCAGAGATATCAGACTTAGAGACAAGTGATTCAGCTGGTTATGCTTCAGAAGTAATCAATCCGGATGATAATGATTTGGAATAAAAGGAATCAGTTAAGCCTGATCTGGAGGATGAGGAGGAATAGGTCATGTATAAAGAGCTTTCTAATTTAATTATGTACCGTGAATTAGGGCAGGACAGTATCCTTGTGAATCTTGGAAATATAATAAAGGATATGGAAGGTGGCCAGTATGATAAGGACCAGATTATTTCCAGAATATATGGAGAGATAAGAAGGCTTCTTGAGCTGGGTACTAATTATGGCTTTGATAAGAATCTTTGGCATGATTATATTGCTTATATACTTATAACCAGTGAGAATCCATTTTCACTTACAGCTGAAAGGGTTGGAAGGAGCCAGGGAAGCGTCAATAATATAGTCCTCAGGGATATGGAGATTTTCAGTCATATATTTAATTATGATTTTTCTCATGTAGAGGAAGAGCTTGGAATAGACTCTTTTTCAACTCTTACTAATTACAGATCTGTTCATAAGAGAAGACAGATTTATAATAAAAATGCATCCCAGAAGATCAGGGCTCTCAGCGATGAAATAGATAATGCCCTTAAGGATGATCCTGGTGATTCGGCCGAGAGAATGCTGGATATAGTAAGTGATTTTTATGCTAAGCATGGAGTTGGAATGTTTGGCCTAAATAGTGCATTTAGAATTGTAGAAGAAGACAGATCCTATAACAGGGATTCCAGGGGGAGCCAGAGTCTTATAGGAAATGTGGTTATGAGTACTACAAGTGCTTCCTGGAATACCTATCAGGGTGGTGAGGTTCAGTTCTTCCCTATAAATAATATAGAAAGGGTAACCCTGGATAAGCTGGTTGGTTATGAGATTCAGAAGCAGAAAATAAGAGAAAATACAGAAAGCTTCCTGGATGGAAAGGCTGCCAATAATGTTCTTCTTTTTGGTGATGCAGGTACAGGTAAATCCACAAGTATAAAGGCTCTTATTAATGAATATGAGGACAGGGGTCTCAGGATGATTGAGATATATAAGCATCAGATGGGAAGTCTTTCTTCAGTTATCTCCAGTGTAAAGAGCAGAAATTACAGATTTATTATATATATGGATGATCTTTCCTTTGAGGAAAATGAAACTGAATATAAGTACCTTAAGGCTGTTATAGAGGGTGGTCTTGAAAACAGGCCTGATAATGTACTTATTTATGCTACTTCAAATAGAAGAAATCTCATAAGAGAAACCTGGAATGATACTAAGGATGTGGATCTTGATAAGCATCGTTCAGATACTCTTCAGGAGAAGCTTTCTCTGGTTAGCAGATTTGGTGTATCTATACCATTTATGAGACCAAACAAAAAGGAATATGAAGAGATAGTAAGGGTGCTGGCTGGCCGCCTTGGGGATCTTGGGATTTCAGAGGAAGAGCTTCTTAATGAAGCTGGAAAATGGAGCGTAAGTCATGGTGGAATGAGTGGCCGTGCAGCCCAGCAGCTGATTGACAGACTGAGCTAGATGGTTTTATCAAGGTTATTCTGATTATAAGATCAGGATGTAATTTGAGCTTGATAAAGATTAGTTTATAGGGAAAGATTTTGATGTTGATAGAGACTGGTTTATCTGGACTTATTTATATGTTCTGATTTTTGCTTAATATAGGGATTGATATATGGATAAAAAAGAACGTGCCTTAGAGGTCTGTCGTATTTTAAATAGCGAATATGGTGAAAATACCAAGACCTTTCTTGAATATGATGAGAATAAGCCCTGGCAGCTTCTTTTTGCTACCATTATGTCTGCCCAATGTACGGATGACAGGGTTAATATGGTAACAAGGGACCTTTTTAAGAAATATCCCGACCTTAAGGATATAGCCCGGGCTGATTTATCCGAATTTGAAAAGGATATATTTTCCACCGGCTTTTATCATAATAAGGCTAAGAATATAATTGCCTGTGCCAGGGTATTGATTGATGATTATGATGGAAATGTACCATCAGATATTGATCAGCTGACGGCTCTTCCCGGAGTAGGAAGGAAAACTGCAAATGTGGTAAGGGGCAATTATTATCATATTAATTCCATAGTGGTGGATACCCATGTTAAAAGGGTTTCTAAATTACTGGGACTTACCTCAAATGATGATCCGGTTAAGGTGGAATTTGATCTTATGGAGATACTTCCTGAGGTACAGTGGGTAAGCTATAATCATCAGGTTATTGCCCATGGAAGGAAGGTATGTATAGCCAGACGGCCGAGATGCTCTGAATGTGTACTGGCCCAGGTCTGCAAATATAATATGGCTAAAAATATGGCTGTAAATAATATAAAAGAAATAAAAGATATAAAAGATATAAAAGAAATAAAAGATATAAAAGAAAGCTAATAATATATATAATAAAGACTATTTTTATGTTTTTATTTTTATGCTTTATAGAGGTGATATAGAATGATAGATGTTTGTCTGCTTGGTACGGGTGGCATGATGCCTCTTCCATACAGGGCGCTTACTTCCTTAATGCTTAGATATAATGGCAGTTCCTTTTTGGTGGACTGTGGGGAAGCTACCCAGATTTCCATAAGAAGAAGGGGCTGGAGTTTTAATCCAATTGATGTGATTTTTATAACTCATTTCCATGCTGATCATATAAGTGGACTTCCAGGACTTTTACTTGCCATGGGAAATGCCGACAGAACTGAGCCTGTTACAATAGTGGGACCTAAGGGTATAGAACATGTGGTAAGGTCACTACTTGTAATTGCTCCCAGACTTCCCTTTCAGATTAAGTTTATTGAGCTGGATGTAGAAAAAAGTGAGGAATGCTTTGAAATCCTGGGAATCAGAGTGAAGGCTTTCAAGGTTAATCATAGCCTGCTTTGCTATTCTTATAGCTTTGAGCTGGACAGGGCAGGAAAGTTTGATGCAGAGGCTGCTAAGAAGCTTGGACTTCCGGTACAGTACTGGGGAAGACTTCAGAAGGGGGAAACCATAGAATTCGAGGGTAATACCTATACAAGTGAAATGGTAATGGGTCCTGCCAGAAAGGGACTTAAGATAACCTATGCCACTGATACAAGACCTACAGAAAAGATTGCCCAGGAAGCAGTTGGAGCGGATCTTTTTATATGTGAGGGAATGTATGGGGAAAATGATGCCGAATCCATGGCTAAGGCAAAGGAAAAGAAACATATGACCATGCAGGAGGCAGCTGAAATAGCAAAGAAGGCACAGCCAAAGGAAATGTGGCTGACTCACTATTCTCCATCCATGATAAAGCCTGAACAATATGAGGAATCGGTAAGGGCTATATTCCCTAACACCATTGTCAGCAAGGATAGAAGGACAATAGAGCTTAAATTTGAAGATTAATAATTATTAAAAGGGTTGAGGGACGATTACATTTTATGCAATCGTCCCTCGGTTTTGGTTTAAGCATACTGCTTATGGTATAAAAAAGTTAAAAAGTGTGGGCAAATTAAAGGATTTACTTTCCTGATATATTAGAAGTTTTATTAAAATAGATATTTTTATTCTCCTAATATATTGGATGCTTCTTTTAGTAAATCTATAATATGAAGGTGCTGAGGACATACGCCTTCGCACTGTCCGCAGGCTATACAATCTGAAGCCTTGCCGCTTCTTGCCTTAAGTCCAGAGTAGAAGTTCTTAGCTCTCCAGTCATCTGGATAACGGCGGAGAGTATTGATAACTCTGAATATGTCAGGAATGCTTATGCCCATTGGACATCCAGGAGTACAGTATTTGCAGGCTGTACATCCGATCTGAGGAACAGAAAGTATATCTTTAGTAACCTTGTCAATGGCTGTCATTTCTTCGTCCGATAATGGCTGGAAATTTGTAAATGTTGAGATATTATCATCCATTTGTTCTTCTGTGGACATTCCAGAAAGGATTGTCATAACTCCAGGAAGGGAACCAACATATCTAAGTGCCCAGGAGGCTGTTGATTTGTCTGGTCTGATGGACTTAAATATTTCCTCTGATTTAGGAGGAAGTGATGCCAGCATACCACCTCTGATTGGTTCCATAACGATTATTGGTATATTTCTTTCGTGGAGAATGTTGTAAAGTGCCTGAGACTGAACTACAGGATTGGTTCTATCCAGATAATTAAGCTGAATCTGTACAAACTCAATTTCAGGATGATTATCCAGTATACTTGTGAGAAGCTCAGGTGTTCCATGGAAGGAGAAACCAAAATGCTTTATCTTGCCTTCTTCCTTCTTCTTTATTCCCCAGTTGAAGCAATCATATTTTACATAGGTATCATAATTTGAACCGTCTTCTATTGAGTGAAGAAGATAGAGGTCAAAATAATCAACGCCGGCTCTCTGGCACTGTTCATTAAAGATTCTATCTACGTCACTTTCCTGCTTAATCTCCCAGGCAGGAAGCTTGGTTGCTATTTTAAAGCTATCTCTTGGATATCTTTTGACAAGAGCTTCTCTTGCTGCAACCTCGGATTTACCGCCGTGATATACATAGGCAGTATCAAAATAAGGCATATTCATTTCCATGTATTTATCAACCATGGTTTTAACACGTTCAATATCTATTTCTCCATCCTTTTCGGGAAGTCTCATTAGACCAAATCCAATCTTAGGCATAGTACTTAAATCTATACTCATTGTTTTACCTCCTTAATAAAATCCTTTGATAAAACTATTCTTATAAAAACTTGTAAAATGTTATATTTAAATCTGATCCTTGACTGCTTCAAGTGAGTTGATCACCTTGTCACACCACTCATCAAATTCAGGATCTTCAACCTGACACTCAGGATGTGATAATACATAGTCAAGTGCAATTCTGACACCCTGGTCGAATCTTATAGTGGTTGTCATATCAGGAACAAGTCTCTTAAGTTTTCTATTGTCGAATACCACAGAAACTGATTTGTCACCTATAAGGCTTCCTTCAAAATCAAATCCATATTTATCACCAACTGCACTGAGGAAATCTGAAGAAATATGATAAGCCTTAAGCTCTACCCCAAGGGCATCTGCTATTGTCTGATATATCTGATCCCAGGTAAGAGTTTCGTCTCCTGTGATCTGGAAGGCTTCTCCTATGGCATGACGGTTACCCATAAGTCCAGTATAGCCGACTGCAAAGTCCTTGTTAAAGGTTACAGTCCAAAGTGAGGAGCCATCGCCCTGAATAATAACAGGCTTTCCTTCCTGCATACGCTTTATAACCTGATAGAAGCCCTTTTTGCCGTGAACGCCTAAAGGTACATTTCTCTCATCATAGGTATGACTAGGCCTTACTATAGTTACAGGGAAGCCCTCTTCACGATATTTCTTCATAAGGAATTCTTCACTGGCAATCTTGTTTCGGGAATATTCCCAATGCGGATTAGCAAGGGTGGTTCCTTCTGTTATGATATAGCTTGCAGCAGGTTTGTTATAGGCTGATGCTGAGCTGATATAGATATATTGTTTTGTTTTATCTTTAAATAAACGATAATCTCTTTCTACCTGTTCAAGGGTGAATCCTATGAATTCACTTACAACATCAAAGGTCATTCCTTCAAGGGCCTTGGCAGCTGCTGCTTCGTCTGATATATCACATACTATCTGGTGAACCCCTTCTGGGACTACATCCTTACGGTTACCTCTGTTTAAGAGCCATACCTCCCAGCCAAGCTCCTCTGCAAGTCTTTTTACGATTGCTGTACTTATAGTACCTGTACCTCCAATAAATAAAGCCTTCATTTTATTTTTCCACACTCCTTTTGATTTTTATTACATAATGGGCTTACCCCAGCCCATGTAATCAGTATTACTACATTTTCATAGTAAAATAATAAATCTTTTAATAATACTTGATTATTACTATGTTTTGACTGTTTTTTGCTATGTTTGTAACAGGGGCAAAATAATGGGAATTTTAAGGATTTGTTGAGAAATAGGGCAAGAGAGGTTATAATAATTTTGTCTGCTCGGAAATCAAAATCAAAATCATATACAGTGGTTTATGTTATTTCTGAACTGAGAATAATAAAGAGGTAGTGGTCTAAGTATTATAAATAGTTAAATCCTACCTACGTATATAAGGGAAAAATTATGGTTAAGATTTTAGGAATTGAAACCTCCTGCGATGAAACAGCAGTTGCTGTGGTAGAGGATGGCAGAAGGGTTATATCAAATGTAATTTATACTCAGATTCCAACTCATACACTTTATGGTGGAGTGGTTCCTGAGATTGCTTCAAGAGAGCATGTGCTTAAGATAAACCAGGTTATAAAGAAGGCTCTTGAGGAAGCAAAGCTGACCTGGGAGGATATAGACGCAATTGCAGTCACCTATGGTCCTGGTCTTGTGGGCCCTCTTCTTATAGGAGTAAGCACAGCTAAGGCTATTGCCTATGCTAAGAATATTCCTCTTGTTGGGGTAAATCATATAGAGGGACATATTTCGGCAAATTATCTGTCGGATAACTTGTTTTTTGATGATAAGACAGTAGGGGAGAGATTTTTTGACCAGAAAATGCCTGAGGAAGGTCTTCTGTATACGAAACCGCCTTACATGTGCCTGGTTGCTTCTGGTGGTCATTCTCATATAGTTCGCGTTGATGGTTATACAGAATATACCATAATTGGAAAAACTCATGATGATGCGGCGGGAGAGGCCTTTGACAAGGTGGCAAGAGCAATAGGTCTTGGATATCCAGGGGGTCCTAAGGTGGATAAGCTGGCTAGAGAGGGTAACCCCCATGCCATAGAATTTCCAAGGGCCAGTGTTGGAGATTCACCTTATGATTTTTCGTTTAGTGGAATAAAGTCAGCTGTTCTTAATTATCTGAATGGAGCCCAGATGAAGGGACAGGAGGTAAACAAGGCTGATGTGGCTGCCTCTTTCCAGCAGGCTGTAATAGATGTGCTTGCAGACCATACTATAAAGGCGGCCCTAGACTATAATATGGATATGGTTGCCCTGGCCGGAGGTGTGGCAGCAAATTCACTTCTTCGCGAGACTATGGAAAAGAGAGCTAAGGCTAAGGGACTTAAGTTCCGCTGTCCTAAGCTTATATATTGTACAGACAATGGAGCTATGATTGCTGCGGCAGGTTATCATGAATTTATGGCTGGAAGAAGGGCTGATCTTTATCTGAATGCAGTTCCTAATTTAAAAATCGGGCAGAGATAAATAATTCCATAATTGCCTGTGAATTAAAAATATATATTAAATATATGAAACAGATAAATAATATAATGGAACAGTATATTAAAGAATTATAGAAAAAAGTAAATGGTCCTATGCTGATAGTATGTAAAAATTGGATAGAATAATAGAGACTAAGAGGTAAAAATGGTTAGTGCAATAGTTCTTGCTGCTGGTAAGGGTAGTCGTATGAAGTCTGATAAAGCCAAGCAGTTTCTCGAAATAAATGGAAAGCCTTTGCTGTATTACAGCCTTAAGATTTTTGATGCCAGTGTGGTGGATGAAATAGTTGTGGTTACCAGACAAGGTGATATTGATTATGTTAGACAGGAGATAGTTAATAAATACGGCCTTCATAAGGTTAGAAAAATAGTAGCAGGTGGTAAGGAAAGATTTAATTCTGTAGCAAGGGGAATCAAGGCCACCGATAAAAGAAATAAGATAATAATGATTCATGATGGGGCAAGACCCTGCCTTACAAATCGCATGATATTAGATTCTATTTCAGGTGCCAGAAGGTATAAGGCCTGTACAGTTGCTATGCCGGTTAAGGATACAATTAAAATTGTGGATGAAAATGGATTTGGGGTAGAAACACCGGACAGAAGGACTCTTTATCAGATACAGACACCACAGACCTTTGAAAGAGCTTTACTTGAAGAGGCTTATGACAGACTAAGGTTAAGTGGTGATACAGATGTTACGGATGATACCATGATAGTGGAAAGATATATGGATGTTCAGTCTAAAATGATTGAGGGCTCTTATGAGAATATTAAGGTTACCACACCTGAGGATATGGTAATTGCAGAAGCTTATTTAAATTAATACCATTGATTGATGTATTTGATTAGATAAAGCTAGATAAGATAAAGAAGACTGTAATAAAGTTATGTGGTATAAGATTAGAGATTATAAAGCTAAATAGTATAAAACTATATATTATATAGTTATATTTAATGGAGGAAAAAGGTGAGAAAATTCTGGTTAAAAAACAGAAAAGTAATGGCTGTAGTTCTTTCCTTCGCTATGATTTTATCAATGAGCGGATGTGGTAAGGCTGAGGTTTCCTATGAAATAGGATTAGATGATTTTGTCAGTGCCGATAATACACAGGGGTCAGGTCAGGATAACGGTGATAATAATGGTCATGATGCTGATGATACTGATAATAATGATGATGATCAGGTAGAGGATGATTCATCATATGACGAAAATATACAATATGCAGATAAGGAAAATGAGGAATTTGAGGATTTCCTATTTCAGTATTTCACAGATATAGTTACAGCAGATTCAATGAACTATAATTCCTATGTTATGTATGAGGATTCCTTTGATTTTGGCGATGTGGAAATAGTTGCAACTCTTGGTGATGCAACCACAAATGATGAAACTATTGCTGAGGACAAGCAGGAGGATCAGGACTTTTATGATGAGCTTTTAACATTTGAGGATGCAGAGCTTACAGAGGATGAGAGATTTACCTATGAGTGTCTTAAGTATGATACTGAAATTTCCATGCACTATTATGATAATCCATATTTTAATGAAGTTTTTTCTCCTATGAGTGGTCTTCAGTCTAATATAGTTAGTGCATTTCTTGAATACCGTTTCGATGATAAGGGTGATGTGGAAGATTATCTTGAAATGCTGGGTCAGACCAGAGATTATTTTGATAAGCTTATAGAATATGAATATCTTAGATCAGAAAAGGGATATTTCATGAATGATAGAAATGTAGATGACGTTATAACCCAGTGTGATGATATGCTGGAGTTTAAGGAAGATAATGTCATGATTCTTGACTTTAATGAATTAATAGATGAACTTGATTTCTTAACAGATGAAGAGAAGACGACCTATAAGGAAGAGAATAAGTCTATAGTTCTTGATAATTTCCTGCCTGCTTATGAAGATCTTAAGGCGGCCCTTCAGGATCTTAAGGGTTCCTGTAAGAATGAAAATGGACTTTGCGGATATGATGGCGGTAAGGAATATTATGAGAATTATATTTTCCCTGTATATTCTGGTTCTTCTAAAACTGTAGAGGAGGAAATCGAATTCCTGGATACACAGCTGGATAATCTTCTTATGGAGATGACTACATTATACTATTCATATCCAGAAGTTTATGATGAATATGTAGATGGATATGGTACATTTTTCAATGTATATGATGAGATGGGAACTGAAGAAATTCTGAATCATCTTCAGGATAATTATATGGATGATTATCCACTGGATACAGATATTCCGTTTGAAGTTGATTATATGTCTCAGACCATGTCAAAGCTTCATAAGTCTACTTTGGCATACTATAATACCAATCCTGTGGATAACCCTGACTATAACATAATCAAGGTCAATGCACTACATTCAGAGGGTGTATTTGATACTCTTGCCCATGAAGGTTTCCCGGGTCACGCATTCCAGTTCTGGTATTTTAAAAATACTAATCCAAATCCTGGACGCGTGCTTGAGAGAAATCTTGGTTATGTGGAAGGCTGGGCTGTTTATACAGCATATCAGACCACACTTAATTGTGACCTTATGGGAAAAGAAAATGCTGATATACTTATGAAGTTCAATAATATTGATACCGAAATGGGATATCTGCTGGCTGAAAGAGTAGACCTTGGTGTTAATTATGAGGGCTGGACCTTTGAGGATACTAAGGAATATGCTGAAACCTGGTCATATACAGAAGAGGGGGCTCAGTATTGGTTTGATGCCGCAACGGGTGATCCTGGAATATATCTTAGTTATACAGTTGGATATTATGAAATGATGGAGCTTAGAGAAAAGGCTGAAGAAGAGCTTGGTTCTAAATTTGTTCTTAAGGACTTCCATAAGGCAGTCCTGGATGCAGGTCCTTGTCAGTTTGAAATGCTTGAGAAAAAGATTGATAAGTATATAGCTGAGAATAAATAAAATATAATTATATATAGTGTTTTAGTAAATTTATGAGGCTTAGGGTGTTTTGGGGATGATCAAAATATTATATAAGTGAGGTGAGAAAAATGAGGCGTTTTAGGAAGGGACTATCCTTGTTCCTGGCGGGGACAATGATATTGGGAAGTCTGATGTTTTCTCCCGGGGTCAGCGCTGCGTCTGGATGGGGAAGCGATAGTAATGGCTGGTTTTATTACAAGACTGATGGTTCCTATTACTGGGGGCAATGGGCGGATATAGGTGGCTCCTGGTATTATTTCCTGGATAGTGGTTATATGGATTATTCTGAGTATCGTGATGGCTGCTGGCTGGAAAGTAGTGGAGTATGGAATACATCTTATAGTGGCGGCCAGTGGAAATGTAACAGCACAGGATGGTGGTATGAGGATAGCTCCTGGTATCCAACAAGCCAGTGGCTATGGATTGATGGCCAATGCTACTATTTTGGCCGTGATGGATATATGGAACATGACTGCTTCCGTGATGGCTGCTGGCTTGGTTCTAATGGTGCCTGGGACTCGGATTTTTCCGGTGGAGAATGGAAGTCTAATGCTAGTGGCTGGTTCTTTGAATGTAATGGCTGGTATCCTGCAAATGAAGGCATTTGGATAAATGGAGATTATTACTGGTTTAATGAGAGTGGTTATTATGACTCTGCTCTTTCTGTACAGAAGAAGGCTGAGGGAGCTGATGGCAGGACTTCTGCAGGAGGAACTTCAACAGAAAAAACTTCAACAGGAAAATCTTCAACAGAAAATGGTGGTAGTGATGCTGATGGAAAGGCTAAGGATGGTGGAGATGAAAATGCATCTGTAATTTCATCCTACTCCTATGAGGTAATTCCTCTTCTTGCTCCATTTAACAGCTGGTTCTATATAAAGACTGATAATCCGGATCCGGATTCCTTTAGCTTTATAGATAAGTCTAGTGTTTATGATGGGGAAGCTGGAGGAAGTATTACTCCTACCAATATTTATTTTGCAGATGTTTCTTATGAAAATAAGGATACACTTCGTGTAAAGGGTGGATATATAGCAAGTGGCTCTAAAACTGATGGTGGAAGTCTGGTTGTTCAGGAAAGAGTTAAGGGTAATCCTATAAATATTTATAATATAACAAGTGGAGAGATTGAGACAGAATATGAGTATACCTATAAGGAAACAGATAAAACCGTAGAGGTTCCTCTTGTTAAAAGTAATGCCGATTATCTGATAGATACCTATGGAGACTCAAATAAATCATTCTTTGATAATCTTAGTGGTATACAATCTGGATTCTCCAGCATATGTTTATATAATGGAGTATCAGTATTAGGAGAGTTAAAAAAGTCAGACGGCTACTATGGAATATCCACATCTCCTCATGCAGATCAGAATTTTTATATACAGGATCCTTATTATAGGACGGACGGTAAATCCATGCTGATGTGTGCCTTATATCCATTTAGATATGATTCTTTGGGCTTCCCAAGTATGATGGCATCTATAGCTAAGAAGCTTGAACCTTCATCTTCCTATACATGGGATTCATATAATCACTATATTGTAAATGTGACCTATAATGGAGAGACACATGCTTATGGTGGAGCGGGTTCCGGTGGAGGGCAGCCTATAAATGAAAATCAGATAAAGTATTTCTTTAAATTTGATGGATCAAATAGCGATACTGTTAATAATATCAGTCTTTCCTATATATCAGAAAAGAACTGTGAATATGGTACTATGGATGTTTACAGATTTGAGGATGAGGATCCTGATAAACTTACATGGAAGTCTATAAAGTCGACTGTAGGAACTGATGGTAAATATGTAAAGGTTCTGCTCCTTACAAGTATTTTTGGAGGATCGTCAGAGGGCTATACTTATATTTATGATGACGAATCTGAATATGATGGATCCAATGGATTTGTAAGTATTGGTGAAATGTCAAATGACTGGTTTGAGGGAAGATATTATAATAACTGGGAGTATTATTATCCTGGTGTTACATTTGATGAGGTTGTAAAAACTGCTCAGGAGGATTCTTCTTTCTACATGCCTGGCCTTGTTTTCAAGGATTTTGAATATAGCTTTGGTGATTTTGATTATAGTAAGTATGAGATTGATTATTCTCAATCAATTGATGATTATGGCTATGATTCAGCTACAGGAACATGGAAGGGTATTAACAGGTTCTCCTATGATAAAGAAACAAATTCCTGGATAAGTCCTATATATTATGCATGTTACTATGAATATGATTATGATAATGGAAGAATTATTGACCATTATCTTAGAGAGGACCCTGAAATTGGTGCTTCTTTTGCAGATGCCTTCCAGATAACAATGGAAGAGGCTAAGGCAATGAACCTGGATTATAATACAAATAATGATCCTGCAGAGTATTATATATATGATACAAATGTAGCCCCGGGAACCTATCATAAATCTGGTAATTAAAATTATTGTATATATGTTAAAAATTGGGGGGCAGGCCGTGACATTTTCTTGTTAAATGGCTGAAATCCATGACAAATAAAAAGAGTTGCTTGACTTATTAAAAATATAAATTTATACTTAAGGACGTTAGTGTTAAATTACGCTAACGCCCTTTATTTGTACTATATATTTGTACTTTATCAGGGAGACCTGAAATCACATATTATTATTTGAGGAGGAAAACAAAATGGCAAATGTTGATTTAACAAAGTATGGCATCACAGGAACTACTGAGATTATCTATAATCCATCCTATGAGGATCTTTACAAGTATGAGATGGATCCATCACTTGAAGGATTTGATAAGGGTGTTGAGACAGAGCTTGGCGCTGTTAACGTTATGACAGGTGTTTACACAGGACGTTCTCCTAAGGATAAGTTCATCGTTATGGATGAGAATTCTAAGGATACAGTTTGGTGGACAACAGAGGGTTATCCAAATGATAACCATGTTGCATCTCAGGAAACATGGGCTGCAGTTAAGGATATTGCTACAAAGGCTCTTTGCAACAAGAAGCTTTATGTAGTAGATTGCTTCTGTGGAGCTAACAAGGATTCAAGAATGGCAGTTCGTTTCATCATGGAAGTTGCTTGGCAGGCACATTTCATCAAGAATATGTTCATCCAGCCAACAGCTGAAGAGCTTGAAACTTACGAGCCAGATTTCGTAGTATACAATGCTTCTAAGGCAAAGGTTGAGAACTACAAGGAGCTTGGTCTTAACTCAGAGACAGCTGTAGTATTCAACATCACAAGCCGTGAGCAGGTTATCATCAATACTTGGTATGGTGGAGAGATGAAGAAGGGTATCTTCTCAATGATGAACTATTATCTTCCACTTAAGGGTATGGCTGCTATGCACTGCTCAGCTAACACAGATATGGAAGGAAAGAACACTGCTATCTTCTTCGGTCTTTCAGGAACAGGTAAGACAACACTTTCTACAGATCCAAAGAGACTTCTTATCGGTGATGATGAGCACGGTTGGGATGACAACGGTGTATTCAACTTCGAAGGTGGATGTTACGCTAAGGTTATCGACCTTTCAAAGGAAAATGAGCCTGATATCTACAACGCAATCAAGAGAGATGCTCTTCTTGAGAACGTAACAGTAGATGATAAGGGTGTTATTGATTTCAAGGATAAGAGTGTTACAGAGAATACTCGTGTATCATATCCTATCGAGCATATTACAAATATCGCTAAGAAGGTAAACAAGGTTTCTTCTGGTCCTGATGCTCAGAACGTTATCTTCCTTTCAGCAGATGCATTTGGAGTACTTCCTCCAGTATCTATTCTTACACCAGAGCAGACAAAGTACTACTTCCTTTCAGGATTTACTGCTAAGCTTG
This sequence comes from Eubacterium sp., assembly GCA_024696635.1. Taxonomy (GTDB): domain Bacteria; phylum Bacillota; class Clostridia; order Lachnospirales; family Lachnospiraceae; genus Eubacterium_Q. The sequence goes on from JAILGP010000186.1 coordinate 18,473, forward strand.
CTGGTACAGAGAGAGGAATCACAGAGCCAACACCTACATTCTCAGCTTGCTTCGGTCAGGCATTCCTTGAGCTTCATCCTACAAAGTATGCTGAAGAGCTTGTTAAGAAGATGGAGAAGAGTGGAGCTAAGGCTTATCTTGTAAATACAGGATGGAATGGAACAGGAAAGCGTATCTCAATTCCTGATACTCGTGGTATCATCGATGCTATCCTTAACGGAGACATCAAGAGCGCTCCTACAAAGATGATTCCTTACTTCAATTTCGAAGTTCCTACAGAGCTTCCTGGAGTATCAACAGAAATTCTTGATCCTCGTGACACATATGCTGATGCAGCTGAGTGGGAGGAGAAGGCTAAGGATCTTGCTGCTAGATTTGTTAAGAACTTCAAGAAGTACGAGACAAATGAAGCTGGTAAGGCTCTTGTTTCTGCAGGTCCTTCAATCGACTAATTTATTGGTTAATGAATAATCTGATATAAAATCAAGACGCGGTGTGGTTTGTACCCACCGCGTTTTTTGTTTGAATATAAATGCCATACATTTGGAGGGAAATATCATATATTTGAATATGGGTGTAAGTATCTTTAATTAGCAAAATATTAGAAATTTTACCTTTGAAAGATGGTATTACTAATTTATAATATAGGAAGAGTTTAATAATCAAAGGGGACAGTCATGAACAGAGAAAAACAAATTGTAAGAACAAGTATTATAGGAATAATAGCAAATGTAATGCTTGCGGCATTTAAGGCGGTTATAGGTCTTGTGTCCAATTCCATAGCTATTATAATGGATGCTGTAAATAATTTAAGTGATGCTCTTTCTTCAATAATCACAATTATAGGAACAAAGCTTGCGGCCAAAGCTCCAGACAAGAAGCACCCTCTGGGGCATGGAAGGATAGAATATTTAAGTGCAATGGTCATATCGGTCATTATTTTATATGCAGGTGTGACTTCTCTTATTGAATCAGTAAAAAAGATAATAAGTCCTGAGGTTCCTGAATATAAGAGCCTTTCGCTTGTCATCATAGCAGTGGCAGTTGCAGTAAAAATCATTCTTGGAACCTATGTTAAAAAGGTAGGTAAAAATGTCAATTCAGATGCTCTTGTTGCTTCAGGAACAGATGCATTGTTTGATTCTATTATTTCTACCGCTACACTTGTTGCGGCTATAATTTATATTGTATTTGGACTCAGTCTTGAAAGCTGGCTGGGTGCCATTATATCTATTATCATTATAAAGTCAGGTCTTGAAATGCTCAGTGATACAATAAGTGATATACTTGGAAAGAGGATTGATCCAGAGCTTGCCAAGTCTATAAAGGCTTCTATTAATTCCTTTGAAAATGTAAGAGGTACCTATGATCTGGTGGTTCATAATTATGGACCTGAGTTTCTTATTGGTTCTGCTCATATAGAGGTTCCTGATACTCTTGATATCAAGGAGCTTGATATGCTGGAGAGAAGAATCTCTGAGAAGGTTTATGCGGATACAGGAGTTACAATGGCAGGTCTTTCTATTTATTCCTATAATACAAAGAATAAGGACGCTGAAAGACTTCAGAAGGAAATAAAGGAAAAGGTACTAAAGCATGAGCATGTTCTTCAGCTGCATGGTTTCTATCTTGAGGAGGATACTAATACAATAAGATTTGATATTGTTGTAGGTTTTGAAACCAGTGACAGACGAGGTGTCTTTAATGATGTAGTAAAGGGACTTGAGGAGGCTTATCCGGATTATAAGTTCTCCGTGGCTCTTGATCAGGATATTTCTGATTAATGAACTTATGGTTTTAGATAACATTTTACATATTATATTTTTACATATTATATAAGGTAAATAAAAACTTACGAGGGGTGTTGGGACATGAAATTAAGTGAGCTGCTGGTTTTTGATGATATTGTTATTCAGTGCCACGATAATCCGGATGCGGATGCTCTGGCTTCTGGATATGCACTTTATTGGTATCTGGAAAAGATGGGTAAGAATCCCCGTTTTATATATAGGGGAAGGAATGAGATTACAAAGGGGAATCTGAATCTTATGCTTAGGTTTTTTAAGATTCCTGTTTCCTATGAGCCGGATTTTGATGAGGTTCCGGAGCTTCTGGTAACGGTTGACTGCCAATATGGTCAGGGAAATGTTACAAGGACCGAGGCTGGGAATATAGCTATAATTGATCATCATCAGAAAACTGTAGATCTTCCTCCTATGTCGGAGGTCAGGAGTAATATAGGAAGCTGTTCAACTATTCTTTGGGATATGATAAGGCAGGAGGGAATAGATATTGGAGATGACAGGAATCTGGCTACGGCCCTTTATTATGGTTTATATACTGATACCAACAGACTTACCGAGATGTCCCATCCTCTAGACAGGGATATGATAGATATGCTCATTATCAATAAGAGTAATGTTACGGAAATGAGTAATTCCAATATTTCCCTGGAGGAGCTTAAGATTACTGGAAAGGCCATCCAGGGATATGTATATCATGATGATTACAGGTATCTGGTTCTTAAGGCTGACCAGTGTGATCCTAATATACTTGGGGTTATGAGCGATTTTGCCATGGAAACCACCGATGTGGATGTATGTCTTGCTTATTATAAAAGTCCTGAGGAAGTGAAATATTCTGTAAGAAGCTGTATAAAAGAGGTTCATGCCAATGAGGTTGCGGCCTGGCTTTCTAATGGAATTGGAGGTGGTGGCGGCCATCTGACTAAGGCGGGTGGTGTTGTAAGACCGGAGCTTCTGGATGCTTCTGGACTGTTAAATGATGAAATTAAAGATATTGACCAATTGTTTGTTAAAAGGCTTGATGAGTATTTTAATATGTACGAAATTATTTATGCCCAGACTGATACCGTAGATACTGCTGATTATAATTTATATGAAAAGAGACCTCAGGAGGTTGGATGTCTTAAGCTATCAGATGTATATCCGGTTCATTCAGTAGTAGAAATAAGAACTCTGGAGGGTGATATCAATGTAATTATAGGCAGTGATACATATCTTATGGTGGGAACAGAAGGCGAGGTATATCCTATTACCAGGGAAAAGCTTGAAAAGAGCTATAGCAAGTCAGATAAGGTTTATGATAAGGTATTTGACTATGAACCTACAATAAAGAATAGTCAGACAGGAGAGAAAAAGAAAATTCTTGGATATGTAAGTACAGTAATAAGTAATGGGGGAGCAAGAATATATGCGGCTCCTCTTGATCATCCGGTAAAACTTTTTACTGCCTGGGATGATGAGAAGTATTATGCAGGAAGACCTGGAGATTATATTGCAGTCAGAGAAGATGATGAACATGACATCTATATTATCAGTGGAAAGCTTTTTGATAAACTATACAAAAAAGTATAAGATCTATTTTGTATTCTGAATTAGATACATATTTGTTCTGTCTCTGTTCAAAAGAACAGAGACAGATTTTTTATTAGTCCTCAATTCCGTATGAATTTTTCTGGGCAACTGATAGTTCCTCACCATTTAGAAACTCATTAGCTTTTTTAATAAGGTCATCAGTTGAATAATATTTAAAATAACCCCAATTAGTTGCGTCATAATAGTCATTTGATTCAGTATAAAACGAAATTATTCTGTTTGAAGCTTCATGATATCCAATAGTATTCTTTATATTATTTACTATTTCTATTTCATCCATATCTAAAACAAACATATTATTTGAATAATCTAACATGAATAAATGTGTTTTATTCTTGTCAATCTTATATTTTTTTATGATCCATATATCATTATCACATATTTTAGTGGTGACATTGCCATTATTAAGATCATAAATATTTAATATATTATCGTACAGAATTAGTCCCTTTGGAGAATTCTTTCCATCATTCCATATATAGAGGCCCTTTAAATTACTAAATGTGTCATTTTTTTCATATATTTTCTTACCATTTGTAATATCAATAAGAATTATGCTGTTTTTTCCATCACTTATAAACATTCTATTATCACAAATTTGTGAATGATAAGAGGAACCATCCCATATACTCGGAGTTTCTATTTCTATTGTACTATTATTAATTGTGTTTAAAAGTAAGGTCTTTGTTATTCCTGGACAAAATATAATGTTTTGGTCTGGGAAATACTGATATTCTTCTTGAAAAGCGGAAGTGTCCATATCTATAGTATAATTATTTTCGGACATACTTTCCAGGTTAATCATACATATATTATTGACGCTTATATTATCCTGACTATTACTTTGGGATTGGACTGATTCAATATTGCATGTTGGAAATACCATATAATTATCATATAGTTTAGGAGACAGATTACTATATGTATAATAATCCTTGTCAAATAATTTTGTTAGTTTATCACTAGTTAAATCCAGTTCCCAAAGGGATAATAAGTTATTAGTATAGTCATCCTCGGTGGTAAATGAATTTTTGGAAATATATAGCTTATTCTTGTAGGTCCCCATAATATTATAAGAGGAATCATCTTCTATTGATGATAGTTCATATTGTTTAATAGTATCATTATTATTTACATCAATAATATTAAGTATTAATTTACCATCATCATTTATATTTATTACTGCCATTAGGTTCTCATCCAGATAGCTGTCATAATGAATATGGTTAGGAATGTTATCCAATGGAGTCCAATTATTATCATAATCATCTTGTATATAATAAGTCAGTTCGTTGTCGAAATCTGAATTTAATAAATAAAAACCATTGTTGACTGTAATATTGGTTATATTATTGGGGAAGTGCTTTGTAAGTACTAGTACATCCTGGTCATAGGAGTCTGATGGAGTTCCAATATATCCATCAATAGTAATGCAGGAGATGATTCCTTCCTGGGATTCGAATAAATAAACAATAGAATTGTTAGCGTCATAAGAATGAAGTATTTCCCCTGTATAAATATCAAAGACAGAGTAATTATGTCCTGTATAAAATACAATCTGACCTTCTGTTGATGGTTTATAGAAATCATAATAATAATCAGAACATATTACACTATTATAAGTTTCCCATTCTACTGTTTTTGTTTTGCAATTTATGCAATACATTAAATAATCATCATCAGATATTTCTATAGAATTGTAGGTTTCGTTGCTTATATGACTGGTATCGCTAAGTATATTTAGGGTAAGTAGGTCGTTATCATACCAATACATGTTTGCAGAGGATGACTGATCCGTCAGATAATAATTATTTTCCTGGCTGGAAATATCATAAACGCCTATTACATAGGTATAATCCTCACTCATAGTACCCTGATAAGCGATTTTTGTCTTATCGGGAGATAATAATATTTTTTGAATGTAATCCATACCAGTAAGGCTAGCTAAATCATATGTTTCTGAAAAAAGTTCGGTTCCATTTTTTGCATCATATGTAATTATATTTAAATCAAAATACTCGTTATTAGAATATATAAATGTAAATGTTTCGTCATCATAATGAATTAAATTCTCCTTTGTAAGATAAGAGGTATCAGGTTTAGATGTATATAATAAAGATCCGTCTATGGAATAAGCATTAATTGTGTCATAATTCCATACCAAAAAGGTTGAATTATTTATAAATTTTACATTTTGAGAATATAAATCTTTGCTGGAGGTGTGGTAAATTTTTTTATGGTCCTTAGTATCATATATACTGATTACATTATTCCCATCCAGCAAAACAATGTGACTTCCATCATTTGAAATATCATAGGAACATATATAAGTGGACATTTTATAGTTCCATGAAGCTGTAATTTGATTAGTATTAGGTACCCTATAAGCATTAATACTGTCGGAAAGTGCTTTGACAGCCTGAGGGATAACAGGCATGTCGGGATTTTTTTGGCTGGGAAGAGCAGCAAGAGCCAGCTGAATTGCTGTAATACGCTGCTGATTATTAAGTAGGTCTTCAGATTCCGTAGCCAGATATTTGGACTTATTTTCAAGAGCTTTTTTGTAGTTGTTATTAATTCGTGCCAGGAAATATATAAGCTGGGATATAAAAAGAATTCCTAAGAAAATAACCAAAGACAATATTATAAAAAGCCTCCTCATATAATATGCCCTTTGTCGATTCATGAGTTCATCATAGGAACATCCAATCATGGCGCTTACTATACGGGGCAGCTCTATTTTTTTAGATTTACTTGGAGGCATTCTAAAATCACAGGAAAGAGATTCCCTTTCATCCTTTAAAATGTCTGGAATTACCTGGTCAGGCTCCCCATCTACAAGAACGGTAAAAACCTTATTTCTAGGATTATTTTTCAGAAAATATGATATTTCACGATTTACCCATTCGGATTCTTTGGTCTTGAGAGAACATATAACTATCAGAAAGTCGGAATTATCCAGAGCGGTTTTAATGGTATCTGAAAGGTCATCAGTAAGAGACAGCTCAGAGGTGTCACGAAATACACGTTCAATTTTTTTTATGCCGGTTTTTTTCTGAATTTTTTCAGGAATTGTATAGCGCTCAAGACTACGCTGTACCAAAGTTGCAATTTTGATATCAGTGGGTTCGTGTTTATATGAAATAAAAGCATTATAATGGGTCGCCATGTTAAGCCTCTTTTCCTTAAGATTGTTACCAAGAATTCATAAATGTTGTTACAAAGAATCTATAAAGATTTTTAATCAGAAAATATAAAAATAAAAGATGTCCAAAGATATTTTAGGATACTAGTTTTATAATAAAACATTTATATAGTAGTGTCAAAGCTATCGTTAAAATGAACATTAATAGTAATAAAAAATATTTAACTTTATGGGCTAAAAGCATTTACTTTGTAAATTATTGAGCTAATATATCCTTAGCATAGAATCGATAGGTG
>JAILGP010000204.1 GCA_024696635.1 Eubacterium sp.
GATTCATTTCATATTATCCGGGGGAACAAGTGAAGGAAAAGAATTATTTAAAGATTATTGGTCTGCCAATAGGAATCTATCTTATTGTTATGATTTTATTCACTGGTGTTATTATTACTTATGCCAAGTACAGAACTAAAACATATGGTATTACTGCTTATGAAGAAATAGCCTGCAAAGTGGTAAGTGATAATCACAAATATGAAGATAAAGAACAATATTTATGCTATATAAATCATATGATGTCCGGAGTAAATATATCTCAGATAAAATCCGAAAAAGGGGATTATATTATGGCTGATATATGTGAATACTACGATGGCGGCATGAATTCTCTTATGAAATATAATACTCTTTTTTATATTCAGAAAAATGGAACTGGTGACGGTCCAAAATACAATTATTTAACCTATCAGGATGAAGATTTTGCTGGACAGATGAATGACATACTCAGCAGATATTATATAGATACTTATGATATTACATTTGACTTAAATGGAATATATATATCAGATAAGGAATTTATTCCAAATGAAATGACATACCAGGTATCTGAATCAGATGGGGCTGTTTTGGAAACAGGTCAGATTGATATTAAGCATTTAAGCGATGAAGAGTTGGAATTAAAAAAGCTTAAGAGCCTTGATATAAAAATAAGCTACAGAGTAGGAGATCTTTCAAATTCTTCCGATCAGTTCTTAATATACTGTGGAGAGATTCCTTCAGATTTAAGAACTCGTGTAGATACCTTGACTGACGAAGTAATTTCCCTAGCAAATGGACAGGACCATGCCATTGTAGAAAAAAGTAATGGACTGGTAAATGTTGAATATTGCGTTTACAACACAAGAACTCATGGTGACGGCAGCCAGTATCATATTATTAACTACGGACAAAGAAATGTACTTCTTGATATGCCACCTGCACCTAATGGACCTGTAATTCCTATGTTATTCGTCATTATTATAGTGGCTGTAATCCTATTTATAATAACATTTATAATAACAATAATCAGAATAGCCAAAGCATAAAAAATACCAAGGGTTATCCCTCTGGTATTTTTTTGCCAAAGGGGTCTGACCCCTTTGGTAAATTCTGCTATAACCTTACCTTTTTTTATATCCAGTAATCACAGTCATAAGAAAACAAATAAGTGTAGCCCATGCAAAAAACTTATGCCACTTCATAAATGTAGATTTTTTCTTACTTACAGGCCTTTTATTCTTAATCTTTCTGCCACAAGTCTTTTTATCAAAATTCTTTTTACATTTTATTGGCTTAAAAGAATCCATGCAAAATACTTTCTTATTATCTGGATAAATCAGATTTACCTCATCACCAGAATGTACGTATTCCAGCTGGTCTCCCATGAGATTCTTCATAATCTTATAGGCATCAGTTCCTGTACAATGACAGGTATAAAACTTTGTATTATATTTCTTTAAGGCCTTAGCTATATCGATTATCTCACCTATTTCATCATCTGTATATGGACTTTTCTTCATAAGATGGAATCCACTTATAACCACATCCGGATCCTTGCCATATTTACTATAAAATTCATCCATTATGGAAAGAATTCCATTATGAGCACAGCCTGATATAAGAATCCTTTTATCCCCATCCTTAATCACAAGATAATGCTCATGCTTAAAATCATCACTCATATAAATCTGTCCATCACGGATCAGAAGTCTCTTATTACTTGATGGCAGCTTATGACTTCTGGATTTTACTCTGAAAAGAGAAAGCTGGTCATCAATCTCCATGTCTCCATCTACAAGCCTTAGATTTGGAAGATTCATGATTTCCTTATCAATTCCTATATATCTGAATCTGTCTTCTCCCTTATCCTTTCCATCATCAGCATAATACTGGCCATTTGCCAGAGACTGCATATAAATTGCGGCATTGGGATTTAATCCTGCAAATGGAATAATACCACCACTATGATCATAATGACCATGGCTTAAAATAAGACTGTCCACCTTACTAAGATCTATACCAAGCCTTGCTGCATTTTGAAGGGTAATATCTGAGGGACCTGCATCCACCAGTAATTTATGCTTCTCAGTTTCCACATAAAAGGAAAGACCATGGGCATAGGCACAGCCTGACCCTCCTTCAGTATTTTCAATAAGATTTACTATTCTCATATTCCGCCTCCACTGAAGTATTTATTATTATGAACCTATGAATTCTGACTGAAACGGTCTACCATTTCCTGAAGCTCCATGTAACGCTCAAACTTACGCTCAATTTCAGCATCCAGGTTTTCCTTCTCCTGACTAAGCTCCATAAGCTTCTGAAAATCTGTAGCCGCTCCTGCCATTTCTTCCTCTAACTTACCAGATTTTAACTCAAGCTTTTCTATCTCTTCCTCTATAGTATCATATTCTCTTTGTTCACTATAGGAAAGCTTGGTTTTCTCTCTTGGAGCCTTGTAATTCTTACGCCCCTTTGACTTATCTTCACTTAAGCTTCCACTACTCGTAGATTCTCCTATTCCTCTTTCCTTCTTATGAATCACATAATCAGAATATCCGCCTTCACTCTGGAAGAGAACCCTTTCTCCATTTATATCTTCAAATGAAAATATTCTGGTTACAACCCTGTCCAAAAAATATCTGTCATGGGAAACCGTAATTATGATACCTGCAAATCCATCCAGATAGTCCTCTAGAATTCTAAGAGTCTGTATATCAAGATCATTTGTCGGCTCGTCCAGGATAATAACATTTGGAGCCTCCATAAGTACCTTAAGAAGATATAGTCTTCTTTTTTCACCACCGGAAAGCTTGGATATGGGAGCATATTGCATATCTGGATTAAATAGAAATCTTTCACACATAGCCGAGGCAGACACAAGACCATCCTTGGTCCTTATGAATTCAGCAGTGTCCTTTATATAGTCCAGAACACGGCTATTTTCGTCCAAGGCTTCATTTTCCTGACTAAAATAACCAATCTTTATAGTCTGACCAATTTCAACAAGCCCTGTATCAGGCTTTATCTGTCCAATTATGCACTTAATAAGAGTTGACTTTCCGCAGCCATTCGGACCTATTATTCCAATACGGTCCAGCTTGTTAAATGTATAAGTAAAGTCCCTAAAAAGGCTCTTTCCCTCATAGGACTTGGAAATCTTATCTAATATTATAGTTTTATTACCCATTCTGGAAGGAAGGGAGCTAAGCTCCACAAACCTTTCTTCCTCAGGCTTAACCCTGTCTCTTAAGGCTTCGAACCTCTGAATATGAGCCTTCTGCTTAGTGGAACGAGCTCTGGCACCACGCAGAATCCAGGCCAGGTCCTTTCTATAAAGGGTGGCCGCCTTTCTCTCAGCTGCCATCTCATAATCCAGTCTCTGCTGTTTAAGCTCCAAAAACCCTGAATAATTAGCTTCGTATCTATATACATTTCCCTTATCAATCTCTATTATCTGATTAGTAACCTCATCCAGGAAATATCTGTCGTGGGTAACCATAAGAAGGGCTCCCTTGAACCTTTGAAGATAGGACTCAAGCCATTCAATCATTTCTGAATCCAGATGATTGGTAGGCTCGTCCAGAATAAGAAGGTCTGCCGGAGTCATGATAGCTGCCACAAGAGCCGCTCTTTTCTTCTGACCTCCCGAAAGAATAGATGGATTACATTCAGGGTCCTCTATACCAAACTTGGCCAGATTTGCCTTTATCTCACCCATCTTATCCCAATGATCTCCACCTGCGTAAATTGTATCCGTAATATTTTCCAATAAGGTCTTATTAAGATCAAATACAGGATTCTGGGAAAGGTAGGATATTCTTAGGTCATTTCCCTTTACTACCGCTCCAAGATCTGCTTCCACCACACCGGCAGCTATGGCAAGAAAGGTTGATTTCCCGGTTCCATTGGTACCTACCACACCTATTTTGTCACTATCGCTGATACCCACAGATACATTGGTAAGTACAGGCTTAGACATATATGTTTTACTTACATTTTCTATATTTAAAATATTCATATTTATAAAAGTTCCCTTGTTTATATACCAGCCTGACGCCCAAAATCAGATGTCTTTTTAAGAAGCCTTAAAATATTACCTGTCTACTCAGATATTCCTTAATTGCTCCCATCTGACTATATGCATTATTGTAACCAAGCCAATATAATTCTCCAAGCTTCTCCATGTCACTTTCAAATCTGCTTACCTCCACCGGCTTAGATGGGGCAAGGGTATAAACCAGACCATTTTTATGAAGACTGGCCAGCTCCTCTGTCATTTGATTGAAATTTGCATTTGCATTATTTATTGCTTCCACAAATTTAGGAAACTTCTTATACATGATAGCCGCTGTTTTATTTGGGGACTCATTTCTCCTGTAATCCCATTCCCTGGTCTTTACTACTATTATCTTCTTAAAATTTTCCTGAACTGCCCATGGAAATGGTATCTTTGTGGAGCATCCACCATCCAGGTAAGGAACACCGCCCATAACAATAGGACGTGATACATAAGGGACAGTCGCTGAAGCCCTTACAGCTGCTGATAGATTACATTTGCCCTTTTCCCTGTATTCAGTTTCTCCAGTGAGCATATTTGTAACCCCCACCGCAAGTCTTCTGGAAGGGTCCATAAGTCTTGTCTTATCAAGGGGTATATCCTTAATTATATCTTCGTAAAGATAGGAAAAGCCTGTAACACCGTGGTCACGGAACATGGCCCCTATTCCCACATATTCCTTATCATGTCTGTAGGAAAGGTCTATTCTTGCTCCCCAGCCGATCTGACCGGATACATATCCGATTGCAGAAAGGGCTCCGGCGGAAATTCCTACCACCGACTGCATATTTATATCATTTTCCATAAATGCATCTAATACACCGATTGTATAAAGGCCCTTCCAGCCACCTCCCTCAAGTACAAGGCAGCCCTCTGTAATATTGTTACTAGCTGTCCCCCAGGGAATCTCGTTAATCCTGCTGTAAACTTTTTCAGCCATTTTGTCATCTCCTAATTTTTCACATATTGCTTATGCTAATTTATCCAGGCTGAATCCCTTAATCTGGAAGCCTGTATTATCCAAGCTAAATCCTTACTATCCTAGCACTATATGAACTATTGTTCAAATCTAAATGATTTAAAATCGAAATTACTTCCCGGAAGAAATGTAAATGATACCCTTACTTTTCCTCTTATATTCTCCAGCATAAAGGACTTTTCTTCGTAATTCTCACAGCCCTCAAATTCACAGAGCTTCTTAATATTTACATCTCCTTTAAAGTCAACATGAATACTGTTAAGGGTAAGTCTACTTCTTCCTTCTATTATAAGCCTGGAAGGTCCCACGTCCCCAAAATCAAATTCTCCAAAATCAAGAAGTACGTTATTTCCTATACCTGTAACCTCATCACTTCCCATGACAAATGTATCGCCATATATACTTATGGCATCTGAAGCAGAAATTACGGCTCTTTCCTTTTGGTTTTTATAGAAGCAAAAGCCCTTGATCTGGAAGCTTTCATCAGCCTCGAATACTATAGTATGCATACCCTTAAGCTTCTTAGTGAGGAGAAAATCCTCAGCCTGATAGGTGGCCCAGATCGGCGGCTTCCAGTAGGAGTATTTACCGATCAGCTCTCCACCCTGTCCCGGCACTCCATCATATATTCTAAGCTCTACTGGATCATTTCCCAAGTGATAGATAGGAATATTTACCCTGTCGCTTCCTATCATACCGAAATCCACATCCTTAAATCCAAAATAACTTGGCTCCTTGGCAAAGCAGGCCCCTCTTTCAACTCCGGTAGTTACCCCGCCCTCCTCTAAATTAAAGAGGCCGCCGGTAATAAATTCATAAGGGTTAAAGGTGGCATTTCCTATTCCCTGACCTGTCAAATGTATCTGAGTTAGAACCTGATTCTTATCTGTCCCATTCTTGCAGGTGGCTCTAAGATAAAAATCTCCATCCCCCTTGCAGGTCACCCTGACCCTTCCATCCTCAACCTTTTCAATCTGGGCAAGATTTGTGGCAATTCCAAGAACTGTGGTAGCTTTAAAGGTAAGCTGATCACTATAGGTATTGTTCTCAGGATATAAGGTATAAGCTATTTCCTTTGTAGCTTCCTCAGGGCTGAATACAGTGTTATTTACCTTGAATTCAATCTTTCTGACCGGAATATCATTGGGCATGGTCTCTTGCGGTGGAATAAGGCCATCTACTATAGATATACCCATGTTTAAAGCCTCATTCTCATATATATCTCCTGACTGTCCTGGGCTTGTACCTCCTGACTGTCCTGGGCTTGTACCTCCCGCCTGTCCTGGATTTATATATCCTGCCTGATCTGGGTTTATATAATCAGGCTCACATGCATTAAGGATAGTTTCTGAATCAGGAAGTCCAGGACTTGATACCTTTACAAATATCTTGCCAAGAGTAAGTCCTGCCTTGATTATAGCCATAAGCTTTCCTGAAAAGAGCCTCTTATCACAGGTCTTATACTGGCTGAAATCTGTGGAATCTCCATTATCAAGTCCCACCAGACGACCAGCTCCTGATACCTCTACCCTGACCAGATTATTAGCATTTGCCACCTCAGTATTATCTTTATCTAAGGCTGATATTTCCAGGAATATAAGGTCTTGCCCGTCAGCCTTCAGGTCATATTTATCCGGACTAAGGTTAAGGGATGCCGTATCGCCAAAGGATTTCTTTATATCCTCCCCTATAATATTACCAGCCTGATCTACGGCTAAGGCCCGTAAGGTTCCCTTTTTATAAGGAAGCTTTACATTGAGGCTTAGTGTCTTTCCCTTTGCATGGTCTATATCCATCTGACCTATAGGTTCCTCGTCAAAGAAAAGCTCTACCCTTGGAGCATTGGATATAACTCTTACATCAATTTCCTGACCTTCTGAAAAATCCCAATAAGGAAGTATATGTACAAAGGGATCCTTCTTATAATCCGTCCACTCAGCCTTATAAATATAGTAGCTGTCCTTGACAAAGCCAGCCGTATCTATCTGTCCAAAATAGGAATTCTTTGTGGAATAAGGGGTTGGCTCTCCTATATAGTCAAAACCTGTCCATATAAACTGGCCGGCGCAGAAATCCCTGTCTCTGTCTGGAATTATGGCCATTTCACTGGACTTTGCCGCCCAGCCCATGGTTGAATTACCCAGGGATGAGCATTGCTCGTCATCATCCACCAGAACCGCCTGTTCATAAGGGAAATGATATATCCCTCGACTTTGTACAACGCTTGATGTTTCACTTCCGTATATCATCCAATCCGGATGCTTTTCATGCTGCCTATCGTAAAGTCTTTCTCCATAGTTATAGCCTGCCAGCTTTACTATATCGGTACATTTCTGCGCATTCTCCCACTCAAGATAGTTGGAACCATGGGTCACATAACCATTTTCTCTTGGATCGTGAATTCTGACCAGATTCTTCAGCATGGAAATAATCTCCTGACCCCTTTCTCCTGCATGAGCGTCATAGATTTCATTTCCCAGACTCCAGCCTATTATGGAAGGATGATTTCTGTCACGCCTTATCCAGCTTGACACATCATGTCTTACCCAGTCCTTAAAAAATCTTGCATAATCAAACTCATTCTTAGGCCTTTCCCACATATCAAAGCCTTCGCTCATAACAAGAAGACCCACCTGATCCGCCACCTCCATCCATTCAACTGAAGGCATGTTGTGACTGGTCCTTAGGGCATTTATACCCATGGATTTAAGCATCCTTGCCTTCCTAAAGGTGGCTGCCCTGTTGGAAACTGAACCCAGGGCGCCAAAATCGTGGTGCTCGCAGGCCCCATGAAGCTTTAGATGACGGCCATTTAAAAAGAAGCCCTTATCAGTGGTAAAAAGTATATCTCTAAAACCAAACCTTTGGCTTTCTACATCTATAATTTCCCCATCCTTCTTAAGCTCTACCCTGCAAAGATAAAGATATGGTGCATCCACGTCCCATAAGGTCACATCATCCACCTTGAAATGAAATTCATTAATACCGTAATTCATATTTTCCCTGCGGACTGTATCTGCTATAGCACTCCTGTCTGCGGCACAAAGTGGGTATTCCCGGGAGGCCACTAGCTTAGGGGACTTTGGTGTCTGACTAGTGAAATTCTTATCAGTTTGGGCCTTAGCAGAGTCAGCATTTGGGGTAAGCCCTCCCATATCAAGAATTGATACATTAAGGCTTAGACCATCCACCCTGTCTTTCTCAGGCCGTAAGGTCTCCACACTTACATCAATATCTCCACTTGCTGATGCACTTATATATATTCCGTCACTTACTATATGATTCTTTGGACGACTTATGAGCCATACATTTCTATATATACCTGCACCGGAGTACCACCTGGTATTAGGACTTTGATAATCCACCTTTACCAAAATAAGATTATCTCCTTCTTTAAGGAAGTCCGTAATATCAAACTCAAATGTGGAATAGCCATACTTCCACTCTCCCACGAGCCTTCCATTTACATAGACGGCGCTATCCATGTATACACCCTCAAACCTTATTGAGGTTACACCCCCATTATCCTCATACTTAAAATGCTTTCTATACCAGCCTCTTGAAGTTTCATAAAGATTATGTGTATCATAAATCAGCCAGTCATGGGGAAGCTCCACCTTATGAAAATCCAGTAAATCACTATATTCACCACCTATGGAAGTCTTCGCAAATTCCCATCCATCGTTAAATAAAACCCTCTTACTCATTTCTTCTTTCCTTTGTAAATCCTTTTAAATAAATCCCTTAGATATCGTTTTTAATAAGCCCTTTAAAAGCCTTTAAATATATTATTTGTATATAATCTTTAATGGCTCTCCTGATTTAAAGTATCACAATATTTTAATTACAACACCTTATTTTATCACATAGCTATTAAGAGTTTAACATGGCATTTTCTAGCCTTTTGCCCTTTAATTCCTTCATCCAGGGATTATATTTGCAATTATTTATATTTTCTTTCAGTTTTAGATTATTTTTCTAATTATCTATATTTCCTTTCAGTTTTAGATTACATTTTCTTCATATATAAGGGCGTACGAGTTGAAAGAAATCCCAAAGTCAGTTATACTAGACAACATATTGTTTTTTATTCAGATACGGAGGAATGATAAATGCCCCAAATAGTTGGACAGATTTTATTGCAGGTAGTTCTTATATTGTTAAATGCTTTCTTTGCCGCAACAGAAATCGCGGTTATTTCTCTTAATGAAAAGAAGCTCAAGGCCAGAGCGGATAAGGGAGAAAAGAAGGCCATTAAAATGATGAAAATGATAGAATCCCCAACACAGTTTCTATCCACCATTCAGATTGGAATCACCCTTGCCGGATTCCTGGGATCTGCATTTGCTGCTGATAACTTTGCTGAAAAGCTTTCGGGAGCGGTGGTAAAGGCCTTCAATATATCTGCAGATAAAACTGAAACCATCAACACTGTGTCCGTTATTCTCATAACCCTTATACTTTCTTACTTCACACTGGTTCTGGGTGAGCTGGTTCCAAAGCGTGTAGCTATGAAGCATAAGGAAAAGCTGGCAGAGGCTGTATGTGGTACAATAACTGGACTTTCAATAATTCTTAAGCCTATCATCTGGCTCCTTACCATCTCCACCAATGGAGTTGTAAGACTTTTTGGTATAGATCCAAATGAAAATGAGGAGCCTGTATCAGAGGAAGATATTGTTCTCATGCTGGACGCCGGCGCTGACCAGGGAAATATTGATAAAACCGATTTAGAGTATATTAAAAATGTATTTAAACTGGATGGGGTCACAGCTGAAGATGTTATGACTCCAAAGCGCGATATAGTTATGCTTCCACAGGATGCTAGCTCCAGTGAAATATTAAGTATCATAGAAAATGAGGGATATTCTCGTATTCCTATATATAACAAGACCAAAAAGAAAATCACAGGCATTATTCATAGCCGTGACTTCCTTCTTAAATATAACCGTCCGGATTTCAAGCTTGAGGATATAATTGTTTCTCCTGTTTTTGTTCCAACTACTCAGGATCTGGATACTGTATTTACAAATATGCAAAAAAGCCATAATCATATAGTTATTGTAATTGATGAATATGGGGAAACTGCTGGTATAGTTACCATGGAGGATATTTTAGAGGAGCTTGTGGGTGAAATCTGGGATGAAAGAGATAATGAATTTGAAGCCATTATTTCCACTGGAGAAAATACCTACCGCGTTCTTTCTTCTACTAATATTGATGATTTTCTGGAGTATTTTTCACTTGAGTCAGATGAGGATTCTGAGGCCACTACAGTAAATGGATGGCTTACTGAAAAGCTTAAGAATATTCCTAAGCAGGGAGATACATTGGAATACCAGAATCTTTCCATAAGTGTAACCAAGGCAGATACATTTATGTCCAAGGAAATCGTTGTTAAGGTTAATACAGAGTCATGACTCAAATGATTGATGTATAGCGACGTGATGCTGATTTGCTTTGCTGGTTCATATTGATTATTTGCTTTGTTGGTTCAAAATTTTATTATTTTAACATTTGGAAATACAAAAAATAGCCAGGGGCATATCGAACCCTATGGCTATTTTTATTTTGGGATTTTTACTATCCCTATTTATTACATTTCAAATTACTTATGCAAGTTCCTCTGTATATTCATAATTATGAGCAATTGCAACATTTTTATTAGTAAGCTTTCCGCCATAGGTATTTACACCGGACCTGATAACAGGACTCTTACGGCAAGCCTCCTCCAGACCATTCTCTGCTATGAAAAGACCATACTTAAGAGTTGCATTTGTAAGTGCTATGGTACTTGTTCTTGGAACAGCGCCTGGCATATTTCCTACACAATAATGAACTACTCCATCCTGAATATATACAGGGTCGTCATGTGTTGTAACGTGTGATGTCTCACCGCATCCACCCTGATCTATGGCAACGTCTACAAATACCGCTCCATTCTTCATTTCAGGAAGATACTTAGCCTTGAAAAGCTTTGGTGTCGAAGCACCTGGAATAAGAACTGAACCGATTACAAGATCAGCTCCTATTACTGCTTTCTCCACATTACTATCAACAGAATAAAGAGTCTGAATATGAGCACCGAACATATTATCCAGCTGCTCAAGTCTCTTGAGATTAACATCGAGAATCGTAACATTTGCACCCATACCTACTGCTATCTTGCAGGCGTTCATTCCAACTGTACCGCCTCCCAGGATAACAACATTTGCCTTAGGTGTTCCTGGAACTCCGGCTAGAAGTATTCCTTCGCCGCCGAACTTCTTCTCCAGATACTTAGCGCCTTCCTGAATTGAAAGACGTCCGGCAATCTGACTCATAGGTGCAAGAAGTGGAAGTGAACCATCCTTTTCCTGAAGTGTTTCATAAGCAACAGATTTAACTTTTCCTTCCAGGAGGGCATCTGTCTGCTCTTTGTCTGCAGCAAGGTGAAGGTATGTATAAAGGATAAGACCCTCACGGAAAAGTGGATACTCCTCTGGGAGGGGCTCCTTAACCTTAACCATCATATCAACCATATGCCAGATATCTGCGGGATCATCAAGAACTGAAGCCCCTGCATCCACATATTCACCATCTGTAAATCCAGAACCTATTCCTGCTCCCTTTTCAATATATACATGATGACCTGCTGCCACATATGCCTTTACATTATCAGGTGTAAGACCTACTCTGAATTCATTATTTTTAATTTCTTTGACACAGCCTATTTTCATTTGTAACCCCTTTCCAATATTACTAATCTACAGCATTAATAAAACTGCATTTTTTATATTAACATGGGGAAAAGAAATGTGTCAACGTAAGTGATTTGCCAATAGGGTCAGACCCCTTTGGTAAATTACATTTTACGCAATTCAATTGTGCACAACCAAATTTGTCAAAAGGGTCAGACCCCATTGGTAAATTCTTCAAATGTATCAAGCACATCCTTAAAATACTTTTTACGTTCCTGGTCTCCTGCATTGAATATTTCATGTTTGGAGTTTTCATATCGGTAAAGTCTGGCCTGTGGTACAAGCTTCATGAATTCGTCAAAGCCAGCAGCTTCCACAAGTGTATCAAGTCCTGCCTGCATCAGGGCAATTGGGATTTTGATATTGCTGGCATTATTCATTATCAGCTTATAGACATCTATGGCCGCCATGACCCAGCCAAGGCTTGCCCCAGCTGTTCTATAATTATTATCCAAAAGCCTTTGGTTAAAGAGATAATTATATCTGGCCTCCGATAAGGTACTGCTGGTTTCAAAATGTGGCTTAGGGTCAAAATGATTCTGACCAGGACTAAGACTCTTTTGTTTACCAAATAATTTCATATAAAGCTTGGCCGCCTTAATCTTAGAGGGTGGCATATCCCCTGTTTGTATTTTGAACATTGGTGAAGTCAGTACCCCACCCTTAAAATAATCCTTATATAAGGCCAGGAAAAGCGCAGATACAGCCCCACCCATTGAATGTCCCAGAATATAAAGAGGAAGCTCACCCGCTTCAGGCATCACCACCTTATCCATAAATTCCTTCAGGTCCTCCACATAGGTTTTGAAACTATCTATATGAATTATATCTGACTCCGCCAGCTTTCCTCCGGAATAGCCATGACAACGCTGTTCAAGGAAATATACCTTATAACCAGCCTGCCAAAGGTACCAGGCGTATTCATGATATTTCCCCCAAAATTCACAGTATCCATGCACAATAACAATAGCCGCCTTAGGATTGGAAATTTCAGTTTTATAATAATTAAGCCTGATATCATCCCTGGTAGAAAACCGGCCATCCATCACATATCTGTCCCGCCATATTCTATTTTCCCCTTCCATAGCAGGAAGAAAGTCCTCCTCCCCTAGAAAGTAAATGTTATTTTCAGCCATATTATCACCCCAAAAACCATGTATCCTCAATCATGCATTATCAATCATATATTCTCAATCATCCCGCATAAAACTTCTTAGCCTTCTCAGGATAATTGGTGATAATAGCATTTACACCCATATCCCTGCAATAAATCATATCCTTCTCGGAATTAACCGTCCACACATTAACATCCAGCTTCCTTTCTCTGCAGGACTCCATAAAATCCGGATATTGAAGATTATAAATTGCAGGATGAAGTGCATTTACCCCAAGCCTTTCCCCATATCCAGCTACGTCCACAGGTCCATCCTCATAAAGAAGGCCCACCTTAGCATCAGGACATAATTTCTTTACCTTACAAACAGAATAATGATTGAAGGAGGAATATATTACCCTGTCCTCCCAATTATTATCCCTTACCATCTGAAGTATCTTTTCCTCCAGCTCAGGGTAGAAGATAATGCCGGTTTTTAATTCAATATTTATGGTAATACCAGTATCCTTCAGCAGGTCAAAAACCTCCTCCATAGTTGGAATCCGGGTTCCCTCATAGGCTGCATTTCCATACGAAAAATCCAGCTTCCTGATTTCTTCATATGTCATGTCCTTTATCCAGCCTGCTCCATTGGAGGTTCTGTCTACTTTTTCATCATGGCAGACCACAATTACTCCATCCCTTGTTTCCTGGATATCCAGCTCCACACCGTCAGCTCCCATATCAGCCGCCAGCTTAAAGGCAGGCAGTGTATTCTCTGGAGCATAGCCACTGGCTCCACGATGTCCCCATATAAGAGGATTCTTTTTATTACTCATTATGTTATCGACCTTTCCAGATTATATTTTAAATTCATTTATTATTTTGCAAATGTTATCTAGCTCCGACTCCCTGAATTTGCCTTATCCCACAGCTTATCATAGGAAATACCGGTAACCTTTTCACATACCCTGATTTCCTCCTGGCTTGCCACAGAATCATCCAGGCCCTTACGCCTCTCAACCTCCTTCTTGATTATAGCAAATTCCTTTCCTGTCATAGGGAATATGTAGCCTACAATAATAAGACAGGTAATAAGAATTGCAGGAACTATAATGTAAATAAGTGCTATTCCACGCTGGGTTGAAGCCGCCTGGCGACCGCCAACATTTGCTATAGTCTCATCGTATCCCACAGCAGTAAGGAGGAAACCTATTATGGCCGCTGACATTCCAGATGAAACCTTTCTGACAAATGTAGCCATACCCGATACTGTACCAGGACGATGAATAGAGGTAATCAGCTCGTCCACATCCGCCATATCCGCCATAATCGCGAAAATACTTGTGAGTGTAGCTGCATTTCCCAGTCCAATAAGACCTGTCATACAGAGAATTGGAAGGATACTTGCTCCTTCATGTGAGAAGAAAAGAAGTCCCAGAGTTCCCACAAGACGAATTGGTGCTCCCACAAGAATAGTAAATTTCTTAGAGGTACGGCTCATAACCGGTCCAAATATAACCATTCCCACAAGCTGCGAAACAAGAAGAACCCCCATCAGATAGGTGAAGTAACCATTGCTGTAACCATTCAGCACATCATCCACATAGTAAACAGCCATGCCGGAAACAAAGTCCATGCCGCACTGTCCAAAGAGATAAAGTCCCAGGAATAGTCTGAAGGAACGATTTTTAAAAACGCTGATTGCCTGTGGAAATGAATCTTTTATAGAAGACTTAACTGGCTCCTTATGCTTCTCCCATGTGCCAAAGAAGGTAACCATGGAGGTAACCAGGAAGAGAAATCCAAATATCAATGCACACCTTAAATAGGATGCTGTATCAAGATTGTCCCGAATAAGAAATGTTGGAACCAGGCCACAAACTGCAGATCCAAGGGTTGACCAGATCATGCGGACATTGGAAAACTTTGCCCTCATGCTATAGTCGTCTATCATGTCAGGAAGCAGTCCATTATATGGAACCATAAGAATAGTAAAGCCAGTAGAAAACAGGCAATACATAAAAAGATAGAAAATATAAAGGGCCACCATACTTTTACTTGGAATGGTAAGCCACATAAGTATAAATGTAATGGCAGATACAATTCCACCTAGCAGAATATAAAAACGCTTAGGACCAAAACGAGATCTGGTGCGGTCAGTAACATTTCCCATAATAGGGTCAGTTATTGCATCCCAGATTTTACCCACAAGAGGAATTGTTCCCGCCAGGGCCGCCGGCATTCCCAGAGCCTTGGTAAGAAATACTGCAAAAAATGTGTTGATAATAACGAAGGCTCCACCGTTGTAAAATTCAGCCATACCATACATCATACGTGAGCCTATACCATAACTATGCTGCTTATCATTTATACCCATAAGATGCACCTCCATTATATATTTTATTTAGACAGAATATATTCCAGCATATCCTGCCCCGCTTCATGTTCCCCATTCATTTCAATGATTACAAAATACATTTCCATATCATTCATATGATAAGCCTTATAAAATGAAGTATTGGATAGCTTAAGTCCGCCCTTATAGGTAATACTTTTGCCATTATCCTCATAGGATGTATCTACCAGGTCAGCCTTATATTTTTCAAGCATCTGGCTATCCATTAGCTTCTCCAAGTCTCCATATATGCCTGTACTTTGCATTTCCTCATATGAATACTGGTCCATGATCATATAAGAATAAAGACCCGCCTGCAAATGTGACACAAGAGCCATCCTTTCCGATCCATCATCAGTGTTATCCGGGCGGGAGGGATCTGTAAGAAACTCTGTGGCAAGGGATGCTTCTGCTGTTTCAAGCTTCTGGCCCTTACTTAACACATAATCCTCTGTTAGATATTTTCGCCCCTCTTCAGATATTCCTATATTTACCGTGGTCCCAGAGTTAATTTCTTCCTTATTATTTTTTGAACCCCTTACCATAAAAACTATAAGAATAATTACTCCTATCATTACCAGAGGAACCCAAAAATAATAAGACAATAAATATAATACCCTTTCCTTAGAAGACATAGCCTTCCATTCTTCTTTATTCATAATATATTCCCAATCTTATATACTTTAACTCCAGGTCAAAATTTACTTTGACACCTATGTCATATTATATATTAACTTCCCAATTTATAACACCAAAAAAATTACCAAAGGGTCTGACCCCTTTGGTAAATTTACAGTGACTGCATATAATTATCCATATCCTCTGCGATTTTTTTTGCACTGGCAACAGCAGCAACTACAGTTTTAGGTCCTGTTGCCACATCTCCAGCTGCAAATACACCTGCCATGGTTGTCTCACCCTTATCATCAGTCTGAAGATTTCCCCTTTCATCAAGTCTTAATTTTTCATCCTTCTGCACAAGTCTGTGCTGAGGCTTCTGACTTATGGAAACAATTACAGAATCCACATCAATTTCCTGGTCGCTTCCTTCTATAGAAACCACATGTCCATCCTGATCTTCTTCTGTATCACAAACAATTATGCTGGAATCTTTTATTTCCTTGCATATCTTGTTATATTCAAATTTAACACCGTCCAGCACCGCATAATCAAATTCCTTGCTGGAGGCAGACACCTTGCTGCCACGCACATAAACTGTTACCGACTCAATTCCACGTCTTATAGCAGTTCTGGCCACATCCATAGCAGAGTTTCCTGCACCTATAATAGCTACTTTTTTACCCAGACTATATCCTTCCGGATTATTCAGGTAATTTATAGCATAACAGACATTTCCAAATGTCTCGCCAGGGATACCCAGCTTGTAAGGTCTCCAGGCTCCGGTTCCAACGAAAACAGACTTATATCCATCCTGTAGAAGGTCTGAAATGCCAGTGGATCCTCCCAGGGCAAAACTAGGGCGAATCATAATTCCCAGCTCTCTCATTTTAGCAAGGTACCTGTCCAGAATTGTTCTTGGCAATCTGAACTCAGGAATTCCGTATCTTAGAATGCCCCCAATTTTATCGTGGGACTCAAAAATTGTAACCTTGTAACCCCTGGATGCTAAAATTATAGATATAGTTATACCTGCCGGACCAGCTCCAACAACTGCAACCTTTTTCCCATTAGGTGGAGCCATATCTATCTTGATTCTCTCGAAGCAGGAATCAGATATATACCTTTCGATTTCAGAGAAATGTACCGGACTACCCTTAATTCCTCTAACGCAGTGGCCTTCACATTGCTTTTCATGGTTACATACTATAGAACAAATTACAGAAAGCGGATTATTACTAAAAAGTATTTGGGCCGCATCCATGGTCTTACTCTCTTTAAATAATTCAATAACCCTGGGGATATCCGTATGTATAGGACATCCCTGCTGACACCGTGGATTCTTACAGCCCAGACACCTCTCTGCTTCCTCCATAACATAAGCTCCCATCTTATATACCTCCTGATAAACCCCTAAATCTTTAATTATCTTTTTAATTTTCCTATTTATGGAAAGAACCCAGAGCAAAAGCCCAGGGTCCTTAAACATAAAAAATAAAGAATAGTATAATAAATCATACCCTAACTTAATATGATGGTTATCTACATGACTTTACAATATCATGCGCCTCAGCAACCAGTGACTTAATCTTATCAAAGTCCTTGGCCTTAATCATATCGCCCTTAACCATCCAGCTTCCGCCACAGCAGAATATTCTGTTGGATTTTAGATAATCAACAACATTTTTTGCATTTATTCCGCCAGTTGGCATAAATTTAACCTTGGGAAATGCAGCGCCCACCGCATTTATCATACTAAGCCCTCCAGCATTTTCTGCAGGGAAAAACTTAACATGATCAAGTCCCATATTTACTGCCTGAATAAGCTCTGTAGGTGTCTGAATTCCAGGACATACAGGTACATCCTTTTCCAGACAATACTTTACTATCTCAGGATCAAATCCAGGAGAAACTATAAACTTAGCTCCTGCATTTACTGCCCTGTCAACCTGTTCCTTAGTAAGTACTGTTCCAGCA
>JAILGP010000025.1 GCA_024696635.1 Eubacterium sp.
CTTTAAAACGGATTTTGCAGAATGTAAATCAGTATGATTATTTGCTAAAGGAGTAATAATGTTATCGATTGGAGAGTTCTCAAATATATGTAAGGTTTCTACCAAGACACTAAGATATTATGAAGAGATAGGGCTTCTTAAACCTAGTGAAATAAATCCGGAAAATGGATATCGTTACTATTCTATAGACCAGCTGGAAAAGATGCTTTTCATAAGCAGGCTTAAGTTGTATTCATTTTCACTAGAAGAAATAAAGCAAATCATGGAAGCTGATTCTGAAAATAGTGACAGACTGTATACGGCATTTCTTCGTAAGAAGCAGGTAATTGAGAAACAGATAAACGATTACAGTATGATTCTGACACAATTAGAAGGTGACATATCTACAATAGAACAAGGTGAATCGATAATGTCCTATATGGATAATATAGATGTTCGCTTTGTTGATGTTTCGAAAATTTGTATTCTGCACATAAGAAAAATGGTTCAACAGGAAGACTTTCCTATGGAATATTCTAAGAGCTATGAGCAACTGTTTAAGACTATTGCCACGACACATCTTACTATGTGCGGTGCCCCAATGGTCTTGTTTCATAGTGCGGAGTTTACACCAGCAGGTCTCGATACAGAGTTTGCAATCCCAGTGAAAGAATATGTGACGGGGACGAGGGATTTTGCTCCTGGATTGTGTCTTAAGACGGTTGTAAAGGGACCATACACTGAACTGACATCTGTGTATGCGAAACAGACGAAATGGGCAGAATTAGAGGGCTATAAATGTAACGGGCCTCTTTTTGAAGTTTATGTAACAGACCCTTCTCTGGTTGGGGATGAAAAGGAGAACATTACAGAAGTATACTATCCTGTAAAAAAGACTTAAAATAGGTTAAGAATAAAAATCTGATAGCTGATACTAAAGCACTGACCTTCATAATAAGTCATTTGGAAAAGATAACAGGCGCCTTTTGGACATGGTTTATGAGCTTAATCCTAATATAATTGAGGTGGTAGGGCGTTATGAGTAGAGATACTTGTAACGCCATTTTATTCTATTCAAGTGGCTAATAAGTGATTTAAGAAATAAGGTTTAATTATCGAAATTGTGCAGATATTACTGTTTTCTGTGTAGATATTTCTCAGAAAATCACTCCTATTCTTGTTCCATCAATTAATACAAATGAATTCATTATGGCAAATATTGAAAAACGTTCCGTGGAGGAGTGTTTTTTTTATTTGCATTGAACAGGAAGCTGTTTTTGCTGTAAGAAATCTGTAAGAATAGATAAGATTTGTGTAAAGATGTTCGTAAAAACAAATGATATATTAGATGCATAAGATTGATAAAGGAGCAAAATATATGAATACTATTCTCAGAACCGAAAAGCTGTGTAAGTCATTTTCAAATGCAGGACTTCAGCAGCATGTTATAAAGAATCTGGATATGGAAATATATGAGGGTGACTTTACGGTAATAATGGGAGCATCGGGTTCCGGAAAGTCTACACTTCTATATGCACTTTCGGGAATGGATAAGCCGTCGATGGGTAAGGTGTATTTCTCGGAAGAAGATATTTCGGATTACAGTAACGATCAGCTGGCAAAGTTCAGAAGACAGCACTGCGGATTTGTATTTCAGAGCATTTATCTGCTTGATAGCATGAATGTGTTCGATAACATTTTAACCGGAGCACTTCTGGTTCAGAAGAATACTCCGGAGCTTATAGCTAAGGTCAAAGAGCTTCTGAATAAAGTGGGAATCGGAGAAGAGATGTGGAAGAAATTTCCTAATCAATTATCCGGTGGTGAGTGCCAGCGAGTGGGTATAGTCAGGGCAGCGATAAACGAACCTGAGATACTCTTTGCAGACGAACCGACAGGAGCACTTAATTCATCAGCGGGTACAGATGTTCTGGATGTTTTTACGGGGCTTAATCGTAACGGACAGAGCATAGTAATGGTAACACATGACATCAGAACAGCGCTTCGAGGAAATCGTGTGATCTACTTAAGAGACGGAAACATAACAGGTGAATATAAAATGTCTGAGTTTGGAGCTGATGATGAGAAGACGAGAAGAGAAGAACTTCAGAGATTTTTGAATGAGCAGGGATGGTAAGGATTTCGACGAAAAGAATTATATGGAAGCAAAGGGTTAGATCGGAAAGGCATAATGATGAATATTCTAAGATTGTCAAAAGCTAAGATAAGAAAAAATAAAAAGGAATCTGTTATCCTTATAGTGCTTACGGCTATCTGCATGATGCTTATAACAGCCTGTGTTGCAGCACTTATGGGTATCCAAAGGATAACTCCGGAAATGGTGAAGGAGAGCGGATGCTTTAAGCATCAGGTGCTAATAGATCAGAGTATTTATACCAGGAATTTTCTCGGATTTCTTGAAGAGGATGAGAGAGTTGAAGGATATGGATATCTGAATGCAGCTGAAGATATAAATTTTAGTACACGTATAGGAGATACTGCAGGGGAGGATGTTTTAGAACTAAGCTTTGTATCGATACAGGGTGAGAAAAGCTTTGAGAACTTTAATCCGACTTCATCCCTTGCATCGGACCAGCTGGATCTTATAGAACATCCTATATATCTTACAGGCGTGCTTAGTAAGCAGCTTGGAGTGAGTGAAGGGGACGAAATTACATTTATAAAGAAGAAGAGGGAATATACATTTACTGTAGCAGGAACATATCAACCCGGAATATGGCCCCTGGGAAGTAAAGCGGTAGTATCGGAGGAAGATCTGAATTACCTTGAGCAGTACCTTAACAGATATGAAGTAGTCGGAATAAATCTTAAGGAAGGAACAGATGGTAAAGAGTTTTTTAAAGAATATAAGGATTATTGCCAGGATGCTTCAGTTCGGGATATAGCTAACGGATTTAGTGAATTTATATACGAGGATATTGAGTCGATGAACAGCACTAATATGTCACTTCTATCAATAGTAGTTGGCATAATGGCTGGAATTACTATTATAGCCATTATGGTTATGATAAGGCTTAGGATTGTGGGAGATATAAAGGATCAGATTGTATCGATCGGTGTTCTCGAAGCCCTGGGATACAGTTCCAAGCATATAGCTCTTTCATATGTTTTCGAATATCTGATCTTGACCATGATTGGAGTTGTATTGGGGATTGTTCCGGGAATCGGCTTTGCAGGCTTTCTGATAGAACAGGCCGGAGCATCAATTTCTTACAGTGGTACATATCATACAGAGATAGGTCCTGTCATTATATCGGCCATTGTAATAGTTCTTTTTGTAGGAGTAATCTCACTCTTTAAGGCAATGTCTGTCCGTAAATATCCACCTGTACTTGCATTCAGAAAAGGTATCGAAACACATAGCTTTAAGAAATCCTTCTTACCTCTTGAGAAGTCAAAAGGCAGCATACATGTGAGAATTGCCATGAAGAAATATATCGAAAATATGAAGTCGGATTTCGGACTTGTGGTTTGTATAGCAGTTACTTCCATGACGATTATTATAAGCTATATTCTTACGGCATTCTTCTCGGATTCGGATAGACTCCTTAACAGTGTTGCAGGTCATGAGATGTGTGATATAAGGATAGAAACAGTGGGCTATGTAGATGCTGAGGATTTTAAAGCAGAGCTTGAGGAATTGCCGGAAGTAGATAGGGTCATCAGATGTTCAAAGGGTGAAAGCATTGAATTATCGGACGGTACAAAGCTTACTCTGGATATTTATAAAGATTATGCGGAGACGACGAATCTTATCTTAACAGAAGGACGTCTTCCGATTCATGAAAATGAAGTAGCATTTACAAGTCAGGTTAAGACAGCTGTCGGTGTTAAACTTGGCGAGACAATATCTATGGAATATCAGAACGTAAAGAGAGATTATGTTATAACGGGATTTGTCAATTCCATTGTAAATTCGTCTGCCGGATATGTGACAGAGAGCGGATTTAAGCAACTTAATCCTGCATATGAGTTTGACGTATATGACATATATCTGAATGAGGGGGAAGATAAGGAGGCTTTCTCTGATAAGCTTCATTCAAGATACGGAAAAGAGATAGCAGATATAGCAAATGCGGAAGTGAAGGGGGATACATATGAAGAAAGGATCAGAAGTGCGGCCGAAATAAAAATGGCAAAATATATGATAGAGCATGGTGTCAGCTATATGGAATATACCATACAGACAGAGGATACTGTGATAAGCGGCAACACAAATACCATGAGGATAAAATCCGAGACCAGGATTAGAGAAGAATATACAGATATGGTATCCGAGATTGAATCAAGCCTTTTGATGGTATCAACTGCACTTATGGTTATTGCAGCAATCGTCGTAATGCTAATGCTTTCATTACTGATGGAAACGACTATAAGAAAACAGTATAGAGAACTGGGAATAATGAAGGGGATGGGTTACACCTCCAGGGAGCTTATGTTCCAGATGGCATTTAGAATCATACCAACTACCATAGCAGCTGTTATTATTGGAATAATACTAAGTATCCTGCTGGTCGGCCTGATAAATGCATATGTTGCAAAGATATCAGTCTCTGTAACAGGAGTGATAATCATATCGATAGCAATAATTCTTTTCTGCTTCTTATGCAGTTATAGAGGGGCTAGAAAGATCAAGAAGATATCGGTATATGAACTGATGACAGAATAATCAGTAGTGTAAGGATAGTGATGGAATATATTTACCACAGGGTCTGTCCCGGTGATAAAAGATAAAGGACGTGAAATATGAAGAATAATAAGTTCAGAATAATGATAGCTTTAACGGTAGCAATGATGATAAACGGTTCTGGATATCCGGGACCTGCTGCCGGTTCTGATCCGGGAATGGCAGTAAGTGCGGATCAGGATTATGCTGATATAATAAAGGAAGATCAAGGCTCCTCAATTATTCTTTCAGATGAAAGTGATGAGCAGGATGATGAAGAGAAGGAGCATTTTCTTAACATAGGATCTGTAAGTAAGATGTATTCCGTTGCAGCCGTAATGCAGCTAAAAGAGAAGGGACTTGTAGATTTGGATAAGCCGTTAACGGAGTATATAGATGATTTTAAAATGGCAGATGAACGGTATAAGAAGATTACAGTAAGGATGCTCATGAATCATACTTCGGGTATGATGGGTTCTCAGTACTTTGACAGCTTCAGATTCAAAGAGGTATCCGATGATTATCATGACAGCTTTCTGATAAATCTGAGTATGCAGAGACTTAAGGCTGAGCCGGGAGAGTATAACTCATACTGTAATGATGGATTTACTCTTCTTGAGATATTGGTTGAGAGAGTCAGCGGAATGTCCTTTACAGAATATCTTGAAGAGAATATATTTGAACCTCTCAATCTCGATAGTACCTATACTATGTGGGATGCTCCTGATATGAATCAGCAGATTCCGTATTATACAAGTACAGGGATGCAGATGGAGCCGGAATGTGCACAGCTTATAGGAGCAGGAGGCGCCATGTCTACATCAGTGGATCTCAGCCGTTTCGGGTCAGCATTTTTCTATGGGGAAGATAGTCTGATCGGAGATGTTTCAAAGAAGGAAATGGGCGAATTAAATAATGCTGCTATCTCTCCTGAGGGCTTCGGACTCGGATGGGATATGGTGGAACCATCGGATTATATGGCTGCGGGAGTAAAGGTTATCGGTAAAGGTGGAGATAGCATTTTTCAGCACGCTTATCTTGCTGTAGCGCCGGAGGAAAAAATCAGTGTTGCAGTTATAAGCTCAGGTGGGAGCAGCTCATATAATCAGGAGCTTGCCGAGGAGCTTGTGGATATAGTTCTGGAAGAAAAGGGAATTCATGTAGAGCATGCAGAGGATGAACTTAAACATACAGAAGATAAGGTTCCCGAAGCAGACCTTCAGTATGAAGGATTTTACTCGGACGGATCGGAAATATGCAGAATCAGCTTCCCTGACGGAAAATATATGAATGTGAGGTCTCTGACATCATCTAATCCATTTGAGGTACAATTCCTATATACGGAAGATGGCAGTTATGTTGAGGTTACCGGAGATATCGAGTCGGGAAATGCAATTCAGGTGAGACCTTTGAGCATAGTGAAATTTGAAAAAAGAGACGGAAAGGTAATACTGGTTAATGAATCCGACTCAGCTGTACTTGCAGAGGTTGATGAAAATAAAGTTGATAAGGCGTCTTTAGATGCATGGAATAAGAGAAACGGAAAGTCATATTATCTCTATAATGCAGGATATAGCGATATGTCCTATATTACGATGAATAAGGTTATGCCGGTTACATCTCCTGATGTTGAGGGTTATGTAAATAATCATCTGATCGTGGACGCAGATCATGCGATGGGTCTTGCGGCAATACCGGGTACGGCATCCAGAGATATAAATGATTATGAGATTATAGAAGAAAACGGACAGGAATTCCTGACATTTCCGGGTATGAGCTTTAAGTACATTTCAGAGGATGCGATACCTGTATATGACAGCAATCTAAAGGAGGTTTCACTTACTACAGGTGAAGCTTCCTGGTATAGGCTCGACGGCGTAGAAAATGAAACAATACACCTCGAAATTCCCGGGAATGCGGCATGTTATATCTTTGATAAAAAAGGTAGCTTGATTTATTCGAACCATATGGTAGGATATGGTAATAGCGTACCGTTGCCATCTTATGGTATGATAGTATTTGTAGGTGAAACAGGAACCGGCATAGTTATCGGAAGATAGACGCGGAAGAAAGCCGAAGATACTATAAATGTTTAGTGATTAACCTGAGAAACAGTACTAATGGTAAAATTTCAGGAGGGGCATTCGGTAAAGACCGGAAGGAAAAAATCATGGATTATAAATGTCTGGTCGTTGACGACGATCTTACAATTGCTGAGAATACGGCAGAATACTTTAATATATTCGAAATTAAGACAACATTTGTAACAAGCTATGGGGATGCCATTAAATTTCTTGAAGAAAACGAAACCTCCCTTGTACTTCTGGACATCAATCTGGGTAACAGATCCGGATTTGAACTGTGCAAGAAAATCCGACAGGAATTTGATATGCCGATTCTTTTTATCAGTGCGAGGAAGAGTGATGACGATATACTCACGGCTCTTAATATAGGCGGCGATGACTATATCAGTAAGCCATTTACCATGAGCATACTTCTGGCTAAGGTGAAGGCAGTTCTTCAGCGTTACGAGAAGGCAGTCAGTATGGCGAATGCTTCAGGCAAAATGTCGGAGCAATCAGCCGGACCTGACGACGAGAGTACATCGGATGCAGCTTCCGAAGCCGGAAGAAGAATTATGATCACCGATAGTATATATCTGGACACATCCGCTCATAAGCTTGTAAAGAACGGTGAGGAGACAGACCTGAAGTTAAGAGAATATAACATGCTCCTATACATTCTTAAGAACAGAGGAAGAGTAGTTACGAAGGATGAACTCCTGAAGGAAGCTTGGGAGGATGAGTTTATAGGAGAGGGAACACTTCCGGTTCATGCAAGACGTATCAGGATGAAGCTGGAGGAGGATCCGGATAATCCGAAGATACTTAAAACTGTCTGGGGTGTGGGGTATATAGTTGAATGATTAAGGGGTTCAGAAAATTTTTTATATATTTAACAATACTGCTGATTGGGTCGATCACGCTGCTGATACTGGTGGCGGGGTCGACTTATTATGATGAGAATGACAGTATAACACTGAATGCCATAGTTCAGACTGCGAAAGAAAATTGGAAGAATCCTGAAGCTATAGATAAGACACAGTTTGATACCGATTTTATGATCTTCGGAAGGAACAACGAAAAGCTTTTTACCACGTCGGAAAAAGTCTTTTCGGGAATAAATGTACCGCTTGATGCCGCAAGAGAGGGCATGTGCACAATGACTGTAAATGATGGTGAAATATTTCTCGGCACGGTAGTTATTCCGAACTCGGCAAAGGTTGGATTTCAAAGGACCATAAGAAGGCTTACTATAGCGATAATATTTATAACAGCGGCTTTACTTATAACATATATCACGTTTTTACATTACATAAATAAAAATGTGGTCAAACCGTTCAATCGTATGAAGGAGTTCGCGGGGCTGGTAGCACAGGGAAGACTTGATGAGCCGCTTATTATGGACAGGAACAACATCTTCGGAGCATTTACCGAAAGCTTCGATATCATGAGGGAGGAGCTGAAGGCAGCGAGACAAAGAGAACAGAACCTTAAGCTGAAGGAGAAGGAACTGGTTGCGTCGCTCAGTCACGATCTGAAAACTCCGGTTACGGGAATTAAGGCCATATGCGGAGTTCTGTCTGTAAAGCTTCAGGATGAGTATCTGAAGACGAAGGTTGATAATATAGAACAAAAGACTCAGGAAATAAGCACTTTGCTAAATGATCTGATGGCTTCGGCACTGGATGATCTCGGAGAGATGAATGTAAATCTCACGGAAGAAGTGGCGGACATAATAATGACGATCGTGGAGGAGCATGATATATACGGAAAGGTAAATTCGGAGGATATCCCGGACTGTATATTAAAACTGGACAGAAACCGTATGTCGCAGGTTATCGGAAATATAATCAACAACTCATATAAATATGCAGATACGAAGATAGATATAAGCTATGCTTTCAGCGGAAATTTTCTGGAAATGAGAATAAGAGATTACGGTGAAGGGGTTGATCCCGAAGAACTGGAGCTTCTCACAAATAAGTTTTACAGAGGAAAGAAGAATGCTGCCGGAAAAGACGGCAGCGGCCTTGGCCTTTATATATCAAGCGAACTTATGAAGAAGATGCAGGGGCAGCTTATATGTATCAATGATAAAGAAGGTTTTGAAGTAAGGCTTATGATCCCGCTTGCATAATTACATCAAAGTGGTAAGAAAGTATAAATCTCAGGAGAGACTATAGAGGATATAAAAGAATTGACTGAAGGAATGTGTAATGTGACTTATTCGATTGCTTTTACCGATGGCAGTGAAAGCATTTTGAAAATCGCTGCGAAAGATAGGAGCGGAAATACTTCAAATGAATTCAATTTAATGGGTGCGGAAATTTTTGGCGTGGGTTATATAAGATTTAACAAAAGTAAAATGTTTTGAGGGAGAAAAAAATGTTACGTATTGCAATATGTGATGATGAGCAGGAAATGGTAGAAAATCACAAAGCTGTTGTAGAAGAGTGTCTTAGAAAATGTAATGAGATAGGGGAAATAGTTACTTATACTTTATCTGACAATTTATTATATGATATAACAGAGGATGAGTTTTATTATGATCTTATTTTATTAGATATAGAGATGCCTTCATTCAGCGGAATGGATGTTGCAGGAAAAGTAAAACCATTTCTACCAAATGTCAAAATTATATTTATTACTTCTCATATTGAATATGCCATTGATGCATTTGAACTATCTATATTCAGATATGTTCCCAAAGATAATCGTATGGAAAAGCTTCCTCTTGCAGTGACGGATGCGATCAGGCTCCTTACTCTGGAAGGGGGTAAGTTTTATACAATTCAGACTAGTAATAGGTTTGAGAAGATTCCATATAAAGATATTATATACATTCAACGTGATGGAAAGAATTCGGAGATATTTTATGGTCATAGTAATACTAAGGTCAGAAAAAGTCTTAAGCAAACCTATGATGAACTGGGTGCAGATGAATTTATATTTACAGATAGAGGATGCATTGTGAATATTCTTCATGTTATGCAGATAAAAGATGGCGTAGCCATAATGAAAAATGGCGAACAGTTACCTATAAGCAGGTCTCATATACAGGATGTTAAAGATAAGATTAATTCATACTGGGGGAAACATATAGGATGAATATTATAATTATTCTGACAATTGTAACTATGTTTCTTCATATTCTTGGTGGAGCATTTGCCAGTGGAAGAGTTTTTTCTAAATATAAAATAAGTACCAAAGAATTATTATTGGAATTATGTATGATCATTCTTGTTATTATCTTCGCATTTTTCGTAAATGATAATAATAAAATGATGGTTATCTCCTGTGGAGAAGTAGGCGCTATATGGCTTGGAAATATATTTATAAGGAAAACTGACAGACGTCTTGGACTTTTTATAAGTATATTTTATGAATTTGCAATACAGCTTATAACCTTGATAACAGGGGCAGTTTTTGTGATCATTACCCATAAGCCTCAATATATGGATTTCTTTAATCTTCCGGGGATAATTGTATATCTGGCAGGAGGCTTGATTATAGCTTTAGCGACGATGGTTATATATTTTCTTCGTGATATGTCATCAAGGGTTTTACTAAGAATCGCAGCGTTGCTACCAATCGCTGCATGTTTATTTATAAATTATTTTACAACCATAGAGATTGAAGGACTTGAGAAGGAAGAGATGATTTCTTGGCAGTATTATGCCATATTCCTTTTGGTAGCTATAATGGTTTTCCAGATGAGAAAACAGTATGATATGGAAAAAGAACTGGCACAGACAAAATCTAATGAAGCTATGATTCTGGAAAGGGAGTATCGCTCCCTTAGTCAAACCTATGAAAATAATGCAAAATTATTTCATGATTTCAGGAATCATTGTGGTGTACTTAAGAATTTTCTTATTAAAGGAAAAAATGATGAGGCACTGAGTTATCTTGAGGAACTGACAGGAACTGGAAGTACATTTAAAACAGAGGTATGGACAGGAGATGAAACAGTAGATTATTTAATCTCCAGTAAAAAGAAATTAGCAGAAGAAAAGGGAATCAGTCTGGAAATAGAGGTGGAATTTCCACGTAATATTAATATAAAAAGCAGTGATCTATGTGCTATACTTGGAAATCTTCTGGATAATTCCATAGAAGCCTGCTCTAAGGTAAATGAAGCTGGTAGGAGAAAGATGAGAATGGTCATTAGACGTATCCAGCAAATGATCATCATTAAGATAGAGAATACTTACGAAGTAATGCCCGTAACTAAAGATGGAAAGTATCAGACAAGTAAAACTGATGGGGGACTACATGGATTGGGTATAAAAAGTGCAGAGACTGCTGCGGCAAAATATGATGGTGTACTTAAAAACTCATGCACTAAGGATTTATTTACCACAGTTGTAACCCTATCATTTGATGCAGTACATGTAGATAATTAAAAACGAAATATTTTGGGATAGATATTATTCAATTCAAGGACAAAAATTAACCATTTGCGGACATTTTGGGGCAGATGGTTTTTTTATTATATACTAGCATCATCAAAGAGATACTAATTAAAAAGTTTTTAATAAACCAGGAGGATATGATTATGAGACATGCAATTACAAGAATTATTATAGGAATTATTCTAACAGTTGTCGGATTATATGGATTAGTAAGTGGAAAGGGTACTAATATGGGATTAACCATTTTATTGGGACTTATATTCTGTGTATCAGGTTTTATGATTCTAAGGAAAAAAAATAAAGGATTATAGGAAGAAGTGTTATGAGTGATAAAAATATGTTACTAGAGATAAATAGTTTAAATGCGTGGTATAATCCGGATAAGAAAATACTAAAAGATTTTTCACTGGATCTATATGAAAATGAAGTTGTTGGATTAATTGGTCTAAATGGGGCAGGAAAGACAACATTTCTTAAGGTTCTTACAGGTCTTTTAAAGGGATATGATGTAACTGATAAGAAATATAAAGGTGAAAAATTTGAATTTAGAAATAATTCATTTAAGAAAAACAGATATATGGTTTTTGCTGAGGATAGGTCTTTTCAGTATTTTACATTTAGAGAGTATCTGGAATATGTAAGCAAAGCTTATGGTAAAAAGCTTATGAAGGTGGAAGAACTTATTAAGGGATTTCATTTTGAAGAATATGAAAATGTACTTATTAAGGATCTGTCCACAGGAAATCAGAAAAAGGTGTATCTTATGGCAGGTTTTGCTTTGGCACCTGAACTGCTTCTATTGGATGAACCTGTAAATGGTTTGGATTTTCAGAGTACAGAATTTTTATATAGTCAGATTGCAGATTATAAAAAATATGGAACACTTTTGTTTTCTTCTCATATTCTGGAAAGTATTACACTTACCTCGGACAGGGTTTTGGTTTTGGAAAATGGAAGGATCTCTAAAAAATTTGTTGGAGATGAAATAAGTCCGGAGATTATCAGGGAGGCACTTCAATATGAAGATGTTGTATGATGTATTTGGAAAAAAGTTATATGGACAAAAGTATGAGAGACTTTTTAAGGATATAATGATCATAATAGTATTGTATGTGGGAATCGGCTCGACTGATTATAATATAAAGATAGCTCCCTTTATTTTATATCTTATATCCGGAGTATTTACTTTTGGAGTTATGCTTACAGCACTTAATTCAAAGGATATAGTTGAGCATTTTAAGAATATGCTGATGATGCCTTTTTCAGATAAAAAGCTCGTGTTTTCATATGTTTTAGCCCTGGGTAGTTATACATTACTGACTAAGACAATGATTGTATGGGCCTTGATTTTTGCGGTCGGTAAATTTGAGATAAAAACTATTATCTGTGGCATCCTGGCAGGAATATGTTCAGTTCTTATGTGTTCTGTATTTTATGCATATAGAAAACTAAGAATATTATTCATTATATGGAGCGGGCTGCTTATAGGAAGTATATTTGGATTTAGGGAAATGTTTGGCGTAGTAAATGCATATGTTATGATGATGATATTTGGAGTGAGTAGTCTTATTTTGATCATAATACTTGCCAATACTGATGGATATGTATTTTATGACAGGGGAATTGAAAATATTACAGCAAAAAAGGAAGTTAAAAGTCATAAATATAATCTGATCTGGACATATTTTTACAGATATTTATTTGCACATAAGAATTATCTTATAAATACAGTGATAATGTGGATAGTGGCAGCTTTTATACCATTTGTGATGCCCCAAATGTTTGATAAACCTGGATTTGAAAAGTATATTATGTATATGGGCTTGGGAATAACAACACTTAATACACCACTATGTATTCTGGTTTCCTGCGACTGTGATCTTGACAGAGGAATAAAAAGTCTGCCAGGTGGTATAAAGAGATTCTTTCTTCCCTACGGGTTATTTCTTTTTGTAAATATATGTGTTACATATTTAATATATCTTACATTTTGGCAGATTAAAAGCGGCATGGTAGATGTCAAAATAATTATTATAGCGGTAATCATTGCAGCTCTCAGTGCAACACTTTCGGTTATTATGGAACTATTTTTCCCGATTAGAAAATGGAAGATTGAAAGTGATCTGTGGCATCACCCGAGAAAAT
The DNA here is from genome assembly GCA_024696635.1 of Eubacterium sp. Classification (GTDB taxonomy): domain Bacteria; phylum Bacillota; class Clostridia; order Lachnospirales; family Lachnospiraceae; genus Eubacterium_Q. The sequence goes on from JAILGP010000025.1 coordinate 13,290, forward strand.
ACGTGGTGCCAGTAGTGGTTATCTTTATTGCAAGTGCTCTGGGAACTTTGATTGGGTAAAAATTCAGCTGAAAAATATTGATACAATTGCTCTTTTTTACCATGGAGGATCAGGTGCATGTGCACTGTCACATATGTTAAATCAGGAAGAAACCTTACCAAAGCAATAAATAATAAATGATTTTTTACGACTGCTATGAGAATTAGTTCATGGCAGTTTTTTCATTCGCAGCAGCTTTAGTAACATTCGTAACAGATTTTTCATATAGTATTCCTGGTTATAGTATTATCCAATCATCAAATAAAACAAAGATAGGAAAAATCTTGATTATCAGAAGAATCTTAAGCTGGAGGATCAGAGTTCCAGAAGAAAATCTATCTATCCCTAATGTGACTATTCTGTCACTTTACAAGTCATCACACTGTAACATTCCTATGGTATATTTGGTATTGTAAAAAACGATGTGACATCACAACATGATTAAATATACGAAAAGGCGGTATAAAAATGGAAATTCTTAAATGCGAAAACGTATCAAAGATATATGGTTCGGGTGATACAGAGGTAAGGGCTCTGGATAACGTAAGCTTTTCGGTTGAGAAAGGTGAGTTCGTATCGATCATAGGTCCTTCGGGAAGCGGTAAGTCAACGCTTCTTCACATTCTCGGCGGTGTTGATAAGCCGACTGAGGGTAAGGTCTTTATAGACGGTACGGATGTGCATTCATTAAATGAGGATAAGCTTGCAATCTTCAGAAGAAGACAGATCGGACTTGTATATCAGTTCTACAACCTGATGCCGGTTCTGAATATAGATGAGAATATAGCTCTTCCTCATCTACTGGACGGAAGACATCTTGATAAGGAAAGACTCGATCAGATAGTAGGTCACCTTGGACTTACAGACAGAAGACATAACCTTCCGAATCAGCTCTCCGGTGGTCAGCAGCAGAGAGTATCGATCGGAAGAGCACTTTACAGTCATCCGGCAATCCTTCTTGCAGATGAGCCGACAGGCAATCTGGACAGGAAGACGGGAGAGGAAATAATAGATCTTCTCAAAGAATCAAACAGAGTCAATAGGCAGACATTGATTCTTATTACTCACGATGAAGGTCTTGCTATGCAGGCAGATAGAGTGATCAGCATCGAAGATGGTCGCATCATCAAGAATGAACAGGTTAGAAATATAGTGTAGGTAAAAATATAAAAGCAGGACAAAATTATGAAGAATAAGAAGATTATATTTCAGGTAACTAAAACATATATGAAGAAGAACAAGAAGCGCACGATTATTACATTTGCAGGTATTCTCGTGATGGTTGTTCTTATGACAGCAGTCTTCGTTGGTAAAGATACGGTGATGGACTTTATGAGACGCGCTGTTGAAGCGGATCAAGGAAAATGGCACTATCAGGTTTATGATGTAACTAAGGAAGAGGCAGATGAGATATCGGCTCTTAAGTCTATAGATAAGCTTGAGGTATCCAGACCACTGGGATATACGGACTTTCCTCAGAGTGCAAATATAGAGACTCCATATCTCGAGCTAAAGGGATATTCTGGCGAACTCTTTGACTGGATGAATATAAATGTAATCGAAGGTCGTGTTCCAGAGAAGGAAAATGAAATCCTTATAAGTGAGAGAGCTATAGAGGATGGAGCAGATATTAAGGTCGGTGACACAGTTGATGTTGATGCATTTGATAGATATGTGCATGCTTTCTATAAGGAAGGTGAAGAGGAGAAGATTGCAGCTGGAAAAGAACCTGGTGTTATAACATTTGGTAATAATGTTTTCAGTGTTGAACATGGTGCTACAGTAAAGGCTCCTGCACATTTTGCATACTGGCCAGAAAATGATGATTTCGAGGAAATACATGAACCGACAGGCATTAAGGGTACATATACTATAGTAGGTATCATGGAAACACCAAGCTATGAATCAGATGGTCAGGGTGGATATACAGCACTGACTAAGAAAGATGCAGCAGTTGCAGAGGGTGAGACTATTAATCTCGTATTTACTATAGATCTTAAGTCGAGTGAAAATACAGAAGGAGAGATAGCGAGAATAATAGATAGTTATAGAACAGAGGAAGAAAGAGCTGAAGTCCAGGAGAACGGAAGTGCTTTTATGCTGGAGGATGGAACTCGTATTCCAGTTGATAATGGTCAGATAGTAGTAAATGATCTTCTGCTTGTATTTGCAGCGAAGGGCGCAGATGCGAACTTCAATATGCTGATGATATTCTTCCAGGGATTCTTTATTATCCTTATATCAGTGGCATCACTGGTACTTATATATAATGTATTCAGTATGTCATATAAGGAGAGAAGCCGTTATCTCGGAATGCTTTCTTCAGTTGGTGCAACTCGTAGACAGAAGAAATGGAGTGTATACTACGAAGTCTTTGTACTGCTTGCTATGGCACTTCCTATCGGTATAATCCTGGGACTTCTGGTGGTTAAGGGCACAATGATGCTTCTATATCCTCATTTCGCTGAGATCATATCCAGCATTGCCACAAATGTTATCACAGGAAAGAGCTGCGAGATAGATTATCATTTAATTATAAATCCACTGAATATATTCTTTGTGCTTATCTTCTCAGCTGTAGCTGTTTGGATATCAGCATTGATTCCTGCTATGAAGATTAGTAAGGTTGGCCCAATCGAGAGTATCAGAGGAAATGATGATACAGGCGTTAAAGCAAAGAAGCGCGGGGTTAAGACACACTTTGGTCTTATGATGAAGGGACGCCCTGAGAGACTTCTTTCAGCAGCGTCAATCAGCAGAAACAGACATTCTACCCGAGGTATTATCAGAAGTATTACAGTATTTATATCACTTACACTGATTACAGCATTTGCAGTCAGAAGCTTTACAGATATCGTTCAGTCTAAGGCGAATCAGGAGGATATTACCCCAGGACTAAAATATGAGGACTATGAATACTCATTTTCATTTGATGATGATGACGCACAGTATATGGCAGGTAAAGAGGATATAGTAACTTCTGATGAAGTGTCAGACTATATTGAAATGAATATTGAACTCGCCCCATATAATATCGCTCTTTCAGATTATACTGAGGAATATAGGGATGACCTGAATAGAATACTCGATCTATATTATCCAGGGGAGAAGCCTCAGATAGTAGTGGAAAACTATCTTGAACCAGCGGAAGTATGGTCAAATCCTGAAGTGAATATTATAACTCTTTCAGATGATGAGTTTGCAGAAGTGGCTAAGAAAGCTGGAGTAGATGTATCAGGAGACAGTCCAGTCCTCATATATGATAAGGTTTTTCTTTCAACAGAAGAATATGAGTTTGCCTTTGAAGGAGCTCTGCAACCTGACTTTACATCTTATGAGGTAAAGAACCCATTTAACTATAAAGTCGGTGATGAGATAAATCTGATGTATGGTGATTATGATATAGAGAAGGAAGAGGTTAATGAGATTGATATACCAGTTACCTTTGCAGGTTATATAGATGCATCGGATATAGAGGAATATTATACTCTTAAGGGATGTACTGCTTGGATTATTACTTCTGAAACTACAAGAGAGTATATGAGAAGTCTTACTCCAGAGAATGCAAGTGGTATGGGAATAAGACAGGTACTTTTCAGCGTAAATACCAATGACTCCAAGATTGTCAGAAACCTGTCTCAGCTGAAGGATGAGTTTGATAATAGTGCTATAAGATCGGCATCTATGACAACAGGACTTACAGATTTTAAAACAGCTATAACTAAGATTATAAATATCGTAGCTGTATGCTTTACATTACTTATAGCACTGATTTGCATGCTGAACCTTTATAATTCAGTTATGGGCAGAAGACTCTCAAGACACCAGGAGCTTTCAGTTCTTCAGTCCATGGGAATGACTAAGAAGCAGAAGAGCAAAATGCTTCTTCTGGAGAATATTCGTCTTATGCTAAAATCAGTTATCTATTCAGGACTCATAACAGGAGCTTTTGTAGTAGCAATTCGTTTTATCTTGAATAGCAGATTTGGAAAGATGAGCTTTACACTTCCTGTATGGATGATGGTTATAATTATTTTGGCCAGCGTTATCTCACTCTCACTCTTTACAGCGATTAGCTATAAGGATAGTAAAAATACTTTGATTGATGAAGTGAGAACTGATATGCAGTAACGCATTTTGACTTTTGACACTTATGACTTATAATACATAAGGTAATACTGCTTAGACAACGTGTTGATAATCAGGGGAAATAAATGAAAGTATTTATAGTTGAGGACGATCCGATAATAGTAGAAGGACTGAAGATAGCACTCACACAGGAGAGTTACGAAGTTGAGTCCTATGGAAATATGACAGATGCAATCAAAGCTATAACGGGAGAGGCACGCTTTGACGTGTGCCTCCTTGACGTTAATCTTCCGGATGGTGACGGTTATCAGGTATGTAAGGTTATAAGAGAGCGTTCAAATGTTCCGATAATCTTCCTTACGGCCTGTGATGACGAGATCCATACGGTTCTCGCGCTTGAACAGGGAGCTGATGACTATATAGCGAAGCCGTTCCGTATAAGGGAGCTTATAGCAAGGATCAAGGCTATTATGAGAAGAACCGGAAGAGCGGACATGATACAGAATGCGGCAGATACAGCTGCAGACGGTAATACGGACAGTCAGCCGGCGGGTACAGCAGGAGCGGATTCCGATATAATGATAATAGGTGAAAATGAGCTTGATATAAAGAGCGGCAAAGTAAAGCGTGACGGAGAAGAAGTATTCCTGTCGGCAGTAGAATATAGGCTTCTCCTTACATTTGCTAGGTCCCGGGGACAGCTCCTCACACGTCAGCAGATACTGAATGATATGTGGGACAGTGCAGGTGACTTCGTAAATGACAATACGCTTACGGTATATGTAAGACGACTCAGGAAGAAACTTGAACAGGAAGGCGATAAGCCGGTCATTCAGACAGTAAGAGGAATAGGATACAGGATGGACTGAATAGTACAGAACCGGAGTGTTAGTTGAAGATATGAAGATTAAGATATTGATAGCCGGAATCGCGGCAGCGGCATGCCTCATAGTTCATAAGCCCTGGTGGTGCGTGGCTATACTCGGAGCCGGCATGGCGGGAATGCTTATAGCGGATTTGTTGGAAAAAAGAAAGGCAGAGAAGTATATCAAAGAACTTACGGATTATATCACGAAGGTTCAGGACTATGCTGCACTTCCCGAAATAAAGGAAAACAAAGAAGGAAGCCTCGGAATACTCCAGAGCGAGATATATAAGGTGGTTACCATCTTAAGAGAAGAATATTCATCCGAGCACAGGCAGAAGAAATATATGTCGGATATGATGTCGGATATATCGCATCAGTTTAAGACTCCGCTTACCGCAATATCCCTTATGACTGAACTTCTGTTGGAACCGGGAGTTACGGAAGAGCAGAGGCTGGAATATGCTTCAAAGATAGATTCACAGATAAACAAGATGACCTGGCTTATCAGAAATCTTCTGACTCTCTCGCAGCTTGAGGCGGGAGTCCTTGAAATGAAGAAGGAATCAGTAAACTTCAAAGCCATGATAGATGAGATATCGGAGTCTCTGGGCGTTATGGCTGAAGTAGCGGAAGTAAGTCTTGAGTGTAATATTCCTGAATCTATTTCAGTCATGGGAGACAGACACTGGCTCAGGGAAGCGGTATCGAATATAGCGAAGAACTGTATAGAGCATACGGGAGCAGGAGGATATGTAAAGATAACGGCTGCTCAGACCAATATCTATACGACGCTTAACATAGAAGATAACGGCAAGGGAATCGATAAGGAACATCTGCCGCACATTTTCGAAAGATTCTATAAGGCAGGCAATGCGTCCCCTAACAGCGTGGGAATCGGCCTTGCCATGGCAAAGCAGATCATAAACAATCATAATGGAAACATAGAAGTAAAGAGTGAAGTAGGACAAGGGACGGTCTTCACGATCACGCTTTATCATTAGTGAAATGTTTTGATTACGGGATTATGTAAAACATGTTCAATTTATTAGTTATGTAAACTGTAAAGAAGGGATAACATGAGAAGGGTTCTTATAGTAGAAGATGACGGAGTATAAATAAAGAGCCTAGCAATGACGATATAACCTTTGTGTGGTATTTGGAAATTGTATTATCTTTTAATGTTAAGGGAGTCGCTTAGGAGGGAGTGTCTATATGAAAGCAATCAAGATGAAGACAATCTCAATTATTTCGGCATTATTTGCTGTATGTGTATTCTTAACGTCCTGTAGTGTGAATGGATCTAATCCTGAATACTTACTTGAGGGAGCAAGTGATAACGGTTTTGTAGCATCTTATAGAGCTTATTTTGCAATCGAGAACAAAAGTGTAACAGAGATTTCAAAAACAAAGTACGAGAATTTTATCTACAAGGATAAAGAAGATCATTACAAAATAGTACCTCAGGTATATTATTCGTTTGAGGTAAACGCTAAGACAAAAGACCCTTCAGATTGGGAGTATGAGCAAAGCAAATATAACGATGAAACCTACGATATAGATATTCTCAAAAATCAGTTGTTGGATATGGGTATCAGTTATGAGGGGGAGATTGATATACAAATAACGGAATTTGATGAGTATTACTTGATAGAAGTAACAAGTTTGGATGATAATAACACCATCATAGATTCTAAATATGCTATATTTAACAATGGGGAAAAGCTTTCTATGGCGGATGATATTGATCTAAGCTCTATTAGTGATATATATAAATACAATTAGCGAAATAACGGAAGCTGGTTTTGACTATACCTAATCCCATTGATTCCGTCAAGAATTATGATAAAATTGGTATAAATTATATTTCAGTTAATATGTTATGGGCTTCTTATCTTCAGGCAGGCTATGTATTCTATAAAAAGTATCAGATAAAAAGTAACTGATCCGATAGTTAGATTTTAACTATAGTGGTAGATGCGGTATCACTGATAATATATTTCCAACTTGCCGTACACATAGTAAAAATGTAGAAAATTCATACTTTTTTGCAATTGAAAAAGTAATAAAAATGTAATACTATAAAAATATAAAGGACGTCATGGCAGACTTGTTTTGCTTCAGGCGTCCTTATATATATTTTTTAGCTAATATTTATCAGTGAAAGTGATTGTATAAATATATGGGGGAGATTGTCATCTCCTTTGGTGAAGAAGAGGATTGTAAGCTGATCGCTGTGGAGAATAAGGAATGGACGCTTTGAAGAAATCAAAAGGACCATACAAAAAAAGACTGAATAAAAAGAAATCATCAAGTAAAAGATTATCTAAAAAAAAATCAGCTAAAAAAGCATTGTCATTAAATGAAACAATGAAAGAAAGTTCATCAAAAGAAGGATTATTAAAGGATAAAACTTTAGGTGAAAAAATAATAATTGTTATTAGTATATTTGTTCTTACGATTTTTCCTTTTATAGTTATTATAACTTCACTCGCAGTTATAATTTATAATGGTGTTTCGGAGAAAAAAGCCGAAACAGAACATCGTATAGAAAAAAGAGAATCAAATGAGGATCTATATGGAGAATATCTGTATCTTGATAAGATAAATGAGAATACATATAGGGTTGTTTCTGAAGGTGAAAATCCTAAGAAAAGGCTTGAATGGGATGATGAATTTTGTGGTTATTACGATGATATGTCAGATGGTTATGTTTGGTATGATGTAAAAAGAAAAAAATGGAAATACTGGTTTAATGGTATTTCAACAGATTATAAAGACTATGGTTGGATGGTATATGAACCGGAGGGATGGAAAATTCAAAAGGATCAAGTGGATTGGATAGAACTTTCTGAGAAATATGACAGAAGTAAGCTGTGGTATATAGAACAGGAAGAATAATTTAAGATGTATTATTCACCCGGAATTTACCAGGGGACTGCTTGGATAGTCAAGCAATTGCAACACTTTCTGAATAGACTTCAGCAGGTGTTTTTGTTAGTCCCACGCTGCCATGGCTTATGTGGTTCTGCGAAAAAAACCTTAGTATTCAGTTCTTTTGTTAATACAAGGGCTTCTGCCAAAGCCATATAAAAATGCTTATGCAGGAAACAAACTTATGGGTCTTTAAATCGGAATTGTATAAATACTATTTTTGGTAATGTGGATAATATATATAAGTAAATAAAGTAATATATAAGTGAATAAAGCATTATAAATGAGGTGAAGTTCATAGGTACTTTACCTCATTTTTTTCTAATACAATGTTGTATTCTTCACTATATTAGAATTTAAAAAAATTAAAATAATTCTAAATTATTAAAGATTTTTTAAGAATTGAAATGTTATCTTGATTTCATAAAGCTGAAAAAGGAGAAAAAAAGATGGCTGATGCAGTACTAAAAGCGAGAGATTTATGCAAAACATATATAGTAGATGGTTACAGCAATAATGTGCTTCAAAATATAAACTTATCAATTGTTGAGGGAGAGTTTGTATCTATCATGGGTCCCAGCGGTTCAGGTAAGTCGACCCTGCTCTATACAATCAGCGGTATGGATGACATGACTGCCGGAAATGTTATATTTGACGGGGACGATCTATCTAAGATGAGTGATAAAGATCTTACCAGGCTAAGACTTATCAAGATGGGATTCATTTTCCAGCAGATGTATATGATGAAAAAGCTCTGCATTATGGATAATATAGTTCTTCCGGGTTATCAGGCAAAGATAAAATCCAGGGAGGAAGTAAATAAGGATGCAGAAGATTTGATGAGGCGACTGGGAATCATCGAAACAAGCAAGCGCGAGATAACCGAGGTTTCCGGTGGACAGCTGCAGCGCGCCTGCCTTGCCAGAGCACTGATCAATAATCCTAAGGTTGTATTTGCGGATGAACCGACAGGTGCCCTTAATTCCAAAGCTTCTTTAGAAGTAATGAATGAACTGGTAAGTGCGAATAAAGCAGGAACTACAGTCCTTATGGTTACACACAGTGAAAAGGTTGCCGCCAGTTCAGACAGAATCCTTTACTTAGTAGACGGAAACATCAGAGGCGAGCTCATTCTCGGGAAAATGAATGGAGAACCTAATCTTCGAGAGAAAAAGGTAAGAAAATGGTTAGAGGAGATGGGATGGTAAGATAAGGATATGTCCTGTAAAGCAGGATTTAATAAGCTTGAAGTTAATAAGACACAGTTTACAGTAAAATGAAAGAGGAATGAAAAGTGTATCTACGAATGTTAAAAAAAGACCTTGGTGATAAGGTCGGCTTAAATATTGTTCTATGCATATTCATGATAATTGCCGCAACGCTCCTTGTAACCAGTGCGGGTTTTATCTATACCTTCTTCAAAGGTACAAATGATACCTACGAGAAGTGTAAAACATCAGACTTTATGTTTACAGTTGACAAAAGCATATCAGATGAAGAAGGGCAGAGAGCAAAAATAAAAAGTGCGTTGGGTAAGTATCCGGAAATTGATGAAATAAAGATCTCGGAGCGTCCTTTAATATTAACAGAAAGACTTGATTTTGATGGAGTAGACAGAAGAACAGTAACAAATCTATATGAGAGCTCAGCATATTTAACTACAGTGACTGATGATCAGAATATCCCCTATGATATGAATGATGAGGTTCTGGTAGTTGAAAATGGATGTGTGGCAATTCCACAGTATCTTGCCAATAATGCAAAGACCAAGATTGGAAGCAAGCTCAGGATCACAACAGATATGGGGAATATATATGAGTTTACAGTTTCTCATATCTATAAGGATCCAAGCTCATACTTTCTTCATAAGATTGTTTTTTCAGACGAAGATTACACAGAACTTGTTAAAGAATTTAATAGCCTGAGTGATCTATACGAGGTCAGACTTAAAAGCGGCTTTTCATCTGTGGCAGAACTCAGAAGCTGGGGCTATGACCTTATGGTGGATATAAATAGACTAAATGATACCCATGCCTTAGATGGAACTGTTGATAATATAATAACCGGAAAAAATAATATGTCTAATAATGCGGCTATGATAACTGTTATTATTAGCATTTTCATGGTTATAATGGGATTCTCACTCATAATACTTATATTTATGAGTATTCGTTTTAGTCTTCATGCAACCATAAAGAGGGAAGAAAAAGAGATTGGAACCATGAAGGCAATAGGTGTGGACAGTATAGCATATAAGTCTCTCTTCATTGTGAAATATATAGCATTTGCAGTGATTGGAGGCCTTTCGGGAATAATCCTTGGAATACCCCTTTGTAGATTTATGCTAAATCATTTTATGATAAATACCCTGACCCCAAAGACAGAAGTATTTATTGTTCTTGGAATGATAACAAGCATTTCCTTTATTTTTCTGATGATAATTTTTTCCTTCCTTGCCTTGAGGAGAATGAGAAAAATATCAGTAATGGATACGATTCATGGAGAAAGCAGAGG